>NZ_BAAANT010000032.1:0-85401 GCF_039529945.1 Kitasatospora kazusensis
ACATATCTGGCGTTGACTTTTGGCACGCTGTTGAGTTCTCAAGGAACGGACGCTTCCTTCAAGCTGCTCTCGCAGGCTCTCCGGGCGCTTCGTTCTTGTCACTAGCTTACCAGATCCGTTTGCCTGGTCTTAACCAGAGCTTTGCGGTTCTGACTCGCAATGTTCACCGCTTCGTTCCGCGGCGACTCGACAAACGATAGCCCTTCCCGCGCCGAGTGCCTAATCGAGCCGCGCGGCGCGTCGCCCGGCTGGCGCAGTCAGGGCGGGCCGCGGGGGCGGTCGAGGCGATCGTGCCTCCTCATCCCGATGCCGTAGAGTGCGGCGAGTCGGCCAAGAGGACTAGACCACTTGGGCGCGCAGGGGCCGCCGGCCACTGGTACGACTGCCCTGTCGGCACGTGGCGATGGGCCGGTGGTGCTGATGAAGCAGCTCGGTACCGCCTGGCCATCCCCTGTGGGTCGAGTGCGATATGTCCGTAGTTGACATGATTTAGGCTTCAGCCGATGTCCTTGCCGCTGTCCTGCGGCTGCACCTTGTACTCCGCACCCGGGAGGCTCCCCCATGACCACTGTGATGTCGCCGCTGGCCGGCCGCGCCGTCGGGCTCGCCGCCGTGCCCGACCCCGTCTTCTCCGGCGCCATGGTGGGCCCCGGCACCGCGATCGACCCGGTGCGCGAACCGACGGAGGCGGTGGCTCCGGTGGACGGCGTGGTCGTCTCGATGCACCCCCACGCGTTCGTCGTCGTCGACGGGAACGGGCACGGCGTGCTCACCCACCTCGGTATCGACACCGTGCAACTGAACGGCGAGGGCTTCGAGCTGCTCGTCAGCAAGGGCGACACGGTGACCCGCGGGCAGGCCGTCATCAAGTGGGACCCTGCCGCCGTCGAGGCGGCCGGCAAGTCGCCGATCTCCCCGATCGTCGCGCTGGAGGCCAGCTCCGACGCGCTCGGCGAGGTCCGCGAGGACGGGGACGTCAAGGCCGGCGACACCCTGTTCAGTTGGCAGTGACCTCTGCTGCGTCCCGGGCCGCTCGGCGCCCTGGGCGCGGGTGCACAGCGGGTGCACAGTGGTGTGGGCCAGCAGGCGGACACGCAAGCCGAGCATCCCGCCTCGTCGGACCGGACGGGGCGGCCAAGGACAGCGCGGCCGTCAGCAGGCCGCATCCCAAGCGGAGACGGTGAGATGGAAAAGACGCTGCGAGGCGTAGGTGTCAGCCACGGTGTCGCGATCGGCCCCGTGCGGCACATGGGTACTGCGGTCCTGGAGCCGCCCGCGACGCAGATCCCGACCGAGGACGCCCCCCGCGAGCAGGCCCGGGCCCAGGCCGCCGTGGACGCCGTGGCGGCGGACCTGATCGCCCGGGGCAACCTGGCCGGCGGCGAGGCGCAGGCCGTGCTGGAGGCCCAGGCGCTGATGGCGCAGGACCCCGAGCTGATGGCCGACGTCAGCCGCCGGATCACCGTCGGCAGCAGCGCCGAGCGCGGCGTCTACGACGCGTTCGCCGCCTACCGGGCGCTGCTGGCCGCCGCCGGGGAGTACCTGGCCGGGCGGGTCGCGGACCTGGACGACGTGCGCAACCGGATCGTCGCCCGGCTGCTCGGTGTCCCGATGCCCGGCCTGCCGGACAGCGACGAGCCGTACGTCCTGTTCGCCCGGGACCTCGCGCCCGCCGACACCGCGCTGCTCGACCCCGCGCTCGTGCTCGGCTTCGTCACCGAGGAGGGCGGCCCGACCAGCCACAGCGCCATTCTGGCGCGGGCGATGGGCGTGCCGGCCGTCGTCGCGCTGCCCGGTGCCGCCGAGGTGGCGGAGGACGTGGTCGTGGCCGTCGACGGCAGCAGCGGTGAGGTGCTGATCGCTCCCTCCAAGGAGAAGCAGACCGAGCTGCGGCGGGTCGCCGCCGAGCGCAGGGCGGCGCTCTCCGCCAGCTCCGGCCCCGGGCAGACCTCGGACGGGCACCTGGTGCCGCTGCTGGCCAACGTCGGCGGGCCCGCCGACCTGCCCGCCGCGCTGGACGCCGGTGCCGAGGGCGTCGGCCTGTTCCGGACCGAGTTCCTCTTCCTCGACGACTCGGCGAAGGCGCCGAGCGAGGAGAAGCAGGTCGAGGCGTACCGCAAGGTGCTGGAGGCCTTCCCCGAGGGCCGGGTGGTGGTGCGGGCGCTGGACGCTGGCGCCGACAAGCCGCTGGACTTCCTCACCCCGGCCGACGAGCCCAACCCGGCGCTCGGCGTACGCGGGCTGCGGACCCTGCTGGAGCACCCCGAGGTGATGCGGACCCAGCTGCGGGCCCTGGCCAAGGCCGCCGAGGGTCTGCCGGTGCACCTTGAGGTGATGGCCCCGATGGTGGCCGATCGGGTGGACGCCAAGGCGTTCGCGGACGCCTGCCGGGAGGCCGGGCTTCGGGCGAAGTTCGGCGCGATGGTGGAGATCCCGTCCGCCGCACTGCGGGCCCGCTCGATCCTGCAGGAGGTCGAGTTCCTCTCGCTGGGGACCAACGACCTCGCGCAGTACACCTTCGCCGCCGACCGCCAGGTCGGTGCGCTGGCCCGTCTGCAGGACCCGTGGCAGCCGGCGCTGCTCGACCTGGTCTCGCTGTCGGCGGACGCGGCGCGCTCGCTGGGCAAGAGCTGCGGCGTGTGCGGTGAGGCCGCGTCCGACCCGCTGCTGGCCTGCGTGCTGGTGGGGCTCGGGGTGACCAGCCTGTCGATGGGCGCGGCGTCGATCCCGTACGTGCGGGCGGCTCTCGCCAAGGTGACGCTGGCGCAGTGTCAGCGGGCGGCGGAGGCTGCGCGGGCGATGGACAGCGCGGAAGAGGCGCGGGCTGCGGCGGCGCAGGTGCTTTCCGGGGAGTAACTCGGGCGGGGCGCGGGGAGCTGGGCTGCGCAACTGTGCACGGAGGTGTGTGGTTGGCAGCGCAGTTCCTCGCGCCCCTTTGGGGTTCACCGGTGATGAGAGAGACGTAGGGGGCGCGGGGAACGCGCTGCGCGGCTGTGCACGGGAGTGCAGGGTCGGCAGCGCAGTTCCCCGCGCCCCTCTGGGGTGCTCAGCCGCGGCGGGTGGCGGCGAGGCGTTCGAAGAAGCGGAGGTGGTCGAGGTTGTCGACCGAGCCGGGGTTGACCGCCTGGTCGAGGGGGGTGCCGGAGAGCAGGCGCTTGACCGGGACCTCGATCCGCTTGCCGGTGAGGGTGTGCGGGAGGCCCTCGACGGCGATCACCTCGTCGGGGACGTGGCGCGGGGAGAGCTCGGTGCGCAGCGAGGTGCGGATCCGGCCGATCAGCGGGTCGTCGAGGGTGGCGCCGGGGGCGAGGACGACGAAGAGCGGCATCCAGTAGCCGCCCTCCGCCTCTTCGAGGCCGATCACCAGCGACTCGGCGATCTCGGGGAGGCGCTCGACCACCTCGTAGATGTCCGAGGAGCCCATCCGGACGCCCTGGCGGTTCAGGGTGGAGTCGGAGCGGCCGTGGATGACGACGGTGCCGCGCGAGGTGACGGTGATCCAGTCGCCGTGGCGCCAGGTGCCCGGGTACATCTCGAAGTAGCTGTCGCGGTAGCGGGCGCCGTCGGGATCGTTCCAGAAGCCGATCGGCATGGACGGCAGCGGCTGGGTGACGACCAGCTCGCCGACCTCGTCGGTGTGGGCCTTGCCCTGGACGTCCCAGGACTCGACGGCCGCGCCCAGGCAGGGGGCCTGGATCTCGCCGAGGTACACCGGGAGGGTGGGTACGCCGCCGACGAAGCAGCTGCAGACGTCGGTGCCGCCGCTGACCGAGGCGAGCCAGAGGTCGGACTTCACCTCGTCGTAGATCCAGCGGAAGCCGTCGGGCGGCAGCGGCGAGCCGGTGGTCCCCAGGCAGCGGACGGCGCTGAGGTCGAGGTCACGGCCCGGGTGCAGGTCGGCCTTGCGGCTGGCGATCACGTACGCGGCGGAGGTGCCGAGGACGGTGGCGCCGGTGCGGGCGGCGACCGACCAGAAGGCGCCGGTGTCCGGGTGGCCCGGGCTGCCGTCGTAGGTGACGACGGTGGCGCCGACCAGCAGGCCGGCCGCCAGGAAGTTCCACATCATCCAGCCGGTGGAGGTGTACCAGAGGAAGCGGTCCTCGGGGGTGAGGTCGAGGTGGAGCCCGGCCTGCTTGAGGTGTTCGACCAGGATGCCGCCCTGGCTCTGCACGATGGCCTTGGGCAGGCCGGTGGTGCCGGAGGAGTAGAGGACCCAGAGCGGGTGGTCGAACGGGAGCTGCTCGAAGACCGGCTCGGTGGCGGAGGCGGTGAGGTCGTCCCAGTGCAGGGCGCCTTCGGGGGCGGGGCCGCCGAGCAGCGGGACGTGGACGACCGCGCGCAGGGTCGGGAGTTCGCGGCGCAGCTCGGCGACCACCTCGGTGCGGTCGTGGTTCTTGCCGCCGTAGTGGTAGCCGTCGACGGCGAACAGGACGACCGGCTCGATCTGCTGCAGGCGGTCCAGGACGCTGCGGGCGCCGAAGTCGGGAGCGCAGGAGGTCCAGACGGCGCCGATCGAGGCGGTGGCGAGCAGGGCGACGATCGCCTGCGGGATGTTCGGCAGGTAGGCGCCGACCCGGTCGCCGGGGCCGACGCCCTGGGCGCGGAGCGCGGCGCTGAGCGAGCCGACCTGGCGGCGGAGCTCGGCCCAGCTGAGAGCGACCGGCTCGGGGGTCTGCTCGTCCATGTGCAGGATGGCGGGCCGGTCCGCGTTGGCCAGGTCCTCGCCGTGGCGCAGCGCGTGCTCGGCGTAGTTGAGGCGGGCGCCCGGGAACCAGCGGGCGCCGGGCATCGCCGGGTCGGCGAGGACTGCGTCAGGTGCGGTGGAGAAGCGGACGTCGAACCAGGCGGTAACGGCCGTCCAGAACCGGTCGAGGTCCTCGGTGGACCAGGCGTGCAGGGCCGCGTAGCGGGCGGCGGCCTCGTCGTCCGTGGTGGTGGGCGCGAGGGGCGCGGCCGGGGCTCCGTGGTGTTCGGCGGCCCAGGCCTGGAAGGCCACCAGCTGGGTGGCAGCGGCGCGCTCGGGGGCGGGCCGCCAGAGCGGCTGGTCCTGGGTGGAGGTGGTCACGGTGGTGGTCTCCCGGCCGAAGGATGGGGGACGGGGGCTGCTGGTCGCAGGGCCCGTCCGGGGTGGCTCTGACGGTGCAGACCCTGCCACGTGCGGCCTGGCTGCGCCAGGGGCTCGCCTGGTCACGGGGGGTCGGGGGGTGCGTGGTGCGGGAGGGTGCGGGGGTCGGTTGGGGGGTGCAGCTGGCTCTGGGTGCGGACGGTGCGGGGCGGTCGCCTTCCGGGTTCGCGCAGTTCCCCGCGCCCCTGGGGAAGTGCAGCTGACTTTGGGTGCAAAGGGTGCGGGGCGGTCGCCTTCCGATTTCGCGCAGTTCCTCGCGCCCCTGGGGTGGCTGGGCTGGTGTTCAGAGTTTGGCGTAGTCGCCGGTGAACCAGGACTGTTGGACGCCCGTGTGGAACTGGAAGGCGAGGGGGGTTTCGGCGGTGGCGAGTTGCCAGCCGTCGGTCTCGTCGGTGGGGCGGGAGGGTGGGAGGTCGGCGAGGGGGCGGGCGGGGAGGAGGCCGAAGAGGCAGAGGAAGCCGCCGGCCGCGTCGGAGGCGGTGGAGACCAGGGTGATGTCGGCCGGGTCGGCGTGGATGCCGGTCTCCTCGCGGAGTTCGCGGACGGCGGCCTGCTGCCAGCTCTCGCCGTAGTCGATGTAGCCGCCGGGGAAGGCGAGTTCGCCGTAGCCGGGCTCGATGGTGCGGCGGATGACGACCAGTTGGCGGTCGCCGTCGGGTACGTCGACGGGGAGCAGGACGACCACCACGGGCAGTGGGTTGCGGTAGCTGATCTCCGCGCAGCCGGGGCAGCTGCGGGGCCAGTCGACGGTGCCGGGCGGGTAGGGCGTTCCGCACCAGTGGCAGTGGGAGTGGGGCCCGTGCGCGGTCCGGTCGGCCTCGTGAGTGGTCATGTTGTGGATGGTAGTGCGGCGGGGAGGTGCGGTCAGGCGTCTTGCCCTACGGGGTCGGCGGCCGTGCGGTCGTAGAGTTCAGGCACTGTCCGAGCCCCGCTGGAGGCCCTCCGTGCGCGTCCGTCCCGCCACTTTCGCCGAGGCGCTGGCCGCCGGGCCGCTGGTGCTCGACGGGGGGCTGTCGAACCAGTTGGCGGACGCGGGCCAGGACCTCTCGGACGGGCTGTGGACGGCCCGGCTGCTGGCGGACGAGCCGGAGGCGGTCGTCCGGGCGCACGCCGGGTACTTCGCGGCGGGGGCGGAGGTCGCGGTGACCGCGAGTTACCAGGCGAGTTTCGAGGGGTTCGCGCGGCGGGGCATCGGGCGGGCCGGGGCCGTACGGCTGCTGGGGTCGAGTGTGGAGCTGGCGCGGGAGGCCGCGCGGCGGACGCCCGGGGGCGGTGCACGCTGGGTGGCGGCGTCGGTCGGGCCGTACGGTGCGGTGCTGGCGGACGGGTCGGAGTACCGGGGCCGGTACGGGGTGGGCGAGGCGGAGCTGGAGCGGTTCCACCGACCCCGGCTGGAGGCGCTGGCCGCCGCCGGGCCGGACGTGCTGGCGGTCGAGACGATCCCGGACGCGGACGAGGCGCGGGTGCTGCTGCGGGCGGTGCGCGGGCTCGGGGTGCCGGTCTGGCTGTCGTACAGCGTCGAGGGGGCGCGCACCCGCGCGGGGCAGCCGCTCGCGGAGGCGTTCGCGCTCGCCGCCGAGGTGGACGAGGTGGTCGCGGTGGGTGTGAACTGCTGCACGCCCGGGGACGCGGGGCGGGCGGTGCGGATCGCGGCCGGGGTGACGGGCAAGCCGGTGGTGGTCTATCCGAACAGCGGCGAGGCCTGGGACGCCGGAGCCCGGGACTGGCGGGGTGTGCAGGGGTTCCGCGCGGCGGAGGTGGCCGGGTGGGTGGGCGACGGCGCGCGGCTGGTGGGAGGCTGCTGCCGGGTGGGTCCGGCCCAGATCGCGGAGCTGGCGGCCGCCGTCCGGGGGCGGGCGGCGGGCGGTAGCTGACGGGGGAAGGTGCACGGTCGGGCGTCAGCCTGGCAGACTCATGCCGAGACCATTCCGGTCGACAATGTCGACCACTTGTCAGCGGAGGTACCCATGCCCGGCCCGATCCAGTCGCTCTCCCGGGCAGCCGCGATCATGCGACTGCTGGCCGGCGGCGAGCGCCGGCTCGGCCTGTCGGAGGTGGCGACCTCGCTGGACCTGGCGAAGGGCACCGCCCACGGCATCCTGCGCACCCTCCAGATGGAGGGGTTCGTCGAGCAGGACCCGGAGAGCGGGAAGTACCAGCTGGGCGCGGAGCTGCTGCGGCTGGGCCAGAGCTACCTGGACGTGCACGAGCTGCGCGCCCGCGCCCTGGTCTGGGCGGACGACCTGGCCCGGGCCAGCGGCGAGACGGTCTACCTCGGGGTGCTGCACCAGCAGGGGGTGCTGATCGTCCACCACGTGTTCCGGCCGGACGACACCCGGCAGGTGCTGGAGGTCGGCTCGATGCAGCCGCTGCACAGCACGGCGCTCGGCAAGATGCTGCTGGCGTACGACCCGGTGGCCCGTGGGGAGTTGGGCGAGGGGCCGTTGGAGTCGTACACCTCGCGGACCCTGACCGACCTGGGCGACATCGACGCCGAGTGCGCGTTGGTCCGGGAGCGCGGCTGGGCCGACTCGATCGAGGAGACCTGGGAGGGCGTCGCCTCGATCGGCGCGCTGATCCAGGACCGGCGGCGCAACCCGGTCGGCGCGGTGTGCATCAGCGGCGCGGTGGAGCGGGTGTGCGAGGACGGGTTCGTCCGTCCGTCGCTGGTCGCCTCGGTGCGCAGCGCCGCGCGGGCGATCTCGCGGGACCTCGGCGCGGGACGTTTCTGACCCCTTCCTCCCTGTGAGCGCGGGCGGGCTTCGGCCTGTCCGCGCTCTGGCGTTTTGTCAGGATTTCGTGGCGTTCTGCTGCTAGTTTCACGGGCGACCTACGGTCACAGCGAGTGATGGGTCACAGGAGGGTCACCCTCCCTTGACGTGAGCCGGGACGAGAGAGCAAGCTTCCGCATGACGGTCGACATTGTCGAACGGTGGCCGCAGAACACCGAACGACACGCCGTTCTCCCCCACCTGCTCCAGGCCATACGGACAAAGGAGTCTTTGTGTCCGCCTTCTCCAACGGCGACATCTTCGTCGGCGAAACCATCGGCACCGCTGCGCTGATACTCCTCGGCGGTGGCGTCTGCGCCGCCGTCACGCTCAAGAAGTCCAAGGCTCTCAACGCCGGCTGGCTCGCGATCACCTTCGGCTGGGGCTTCGCGGTGATGGTCGCCGCCTACATGGTGCTCCCGAAGTCCGGCGCCCATCTGAACCCGGCCGTCACCATCGCCCTCGCCGTCCAGAGCGGCGACTGGAGCAAGGTCCCGGTCTACATCGGCTCCCAGCTGCTCGGCGCGATGATCGGTGCCGTGCTGGTCTGGGTCACCTACTTCGGCCAGTTCCAGGCCAACGAGGAGCCGACGCTCGGCATCTTCTCGACCGGGCCCGAGATCCGGAACCCGGTCCAGAACCTGCTGACCGAGATCATCGGCACCATGGTGCTCTGCCTGGCGATCCTCACCCACGGGCTGAACAAGGGCGACCTGGCCCTCAACGGCGTGGGCGTGCTCGTCACCGCCTTCACCGTGGTCGGCATCGGCCTCTCGCTCGGCGGCCCGACCGGCTACGCGATCAACCCCGCCCGTGACCTCGGCCCGCGCATCGTGCACGCGCTGCTGCCGATCCCGAACAAGGGCGGCTCCGACTGGTCGTACGCCTGGATCCCGGTGGCCGGCCCGGTCATCGGAGCCCTGCTCGCCGGCGGGCTGTACAACGTCGCCTTCTAGGAAGTCGCCTTCCCGTCGGAGCGCCGCCTTCAGCCCGGGTTTGCCCGAGCACGATATACGGGACTGAACCTGCGTCAGGCAGACCGGTCCCGTTCCCCCCAACCCCTCCTTCCGAGCCGAGGACCTCATGACCACCGAGCTTTCCGGTAACTACATCGCCGCGATCGACCAGGGCACCACCTCCAGCCGCTGCATCATCTTCGGCGCGGACGGCCGGATCGTCGCGGTCGACCAGCAGGAGCACAGCCAGATCTTCCCGCAGCCGGGCTACGTCGAGCACGACGCCGCCGAGATCTGGACCCGGGTGCAGTCCGTGGTCCGCGGCGCGCTGGAGAAGGCCGGCCTGACCAAGGACGACATCCGCGCGATCGGTATCACCAACCAGCGCGAGACCACCGTCCTGTGGGACAAGAACACCGGCAAGCCCGTCCACAACGCGCTGGTCTGGCAGGACACCCGGACCGAGGCGCTCTGCCGCGAGCTCGGCCGCAACGTCGGCCAGGACCGCTTCCGCCGCGAGACCGGCCTCCCGCTGGCCAGCTACTTCGCCGGCCCGAAGATCCGCTGGCTGCTGGACAACGTCGAGGGCCTGCGCGAGCGCGCCGAGGCCGGCGACATCCTGTTCGGCACCATGGACACCTGGGTCATCTGGAACCTCACCGGCGGCGTCGACGGCGGCAAGCACGTCACCGACGTCACCAACGCCTCGCGCACCATGCTGATGAACCTGAACACGCTGGCGTGGGACGAGAAGATCGCCGAGTCGATGGGCGTGCCGCTGGCCGTCCTGCCGGAGATCCGCTCCTCCGCCGAGGTCTACGGCCACGCGGTCGGCGACCTGGCGGGCGTACCGGTCGCCGCCGCGCTCGGCGACCAGCAGGCCGCGCTGTTCGGCCAGACCTGCTTCAGCGAGGGCGAGGCCAAGTCGACGTACGGCACCGGCACCTTCCTGCTGCTGAACACCGGCGAGAAGATCGTCAACTCGTACCACGGCCTGCTGACCACCGTCGGCTACCGGATCGGCGACCAGGCCCCGGTCTACGCGCTGGAAGGCTCGATCGCCGTCACCGGCTCGCTGGTGCAGTGGCTGCGCGACCAGCTCGGCATCATCTCGACGGCCGCCGAGATCGAGACCCTCGCCAACACCGTCGAGGACAACGGCGGCGCCTACTTCGTCCCGGCCTTCTCCGGCCTGTTCGCCCCGTACTGGCGCTCCGACGCCCGCGGTGTGATCGCCGGTCTGACCCGGTACGTGACCAAGGGCCACCTGGCCCGCGCCGTGCTGGAGGCCACCGCCTGGCAGACCCGCGAGGTCGTCGACGCGATGGAGAAGGACTCCGGCGTGACGCTGACGGCCCTCAAGGTCGACGGCGGCATGACCTCCAACAACCTGCTGATGCAGAACATCGCCGACGTCCTGGACGTCCCGGTCGAGCGCCCGTACGTGGCCGAGACCACCGCGCTGGGCGCCGCCTACGCGGCCGGCCTCGCGGTCGGCTTCTGGCCCGACCTGGACACCCTGCGGGCCAACTGGCACCGCGCCGCCGAGTGGACCCCCCGCATGGACGAGGCCACCCGGGAGCGCGAGTACAAGAAGTGGCTGAAGGCCGTGGAGCGCACCATGGGTTGGGTGGAGGAGGACGAGCAGAACTAGCCGTACGAGCCGGCCGGGGCCCTGGGCCCCGGCCGGCCGAAGATGTTTCCGGCTCTGACGGGCCGGACCCCGGCCTCCAGCTGAGGCCGATCGCACACCCGAGAGGAGAAACGGCGCCCGCCCGCACCGGACGCCGTAAAACAGACCATGGCTACCTTCCCGACCCTGGGCGCCGGCCGCAGCACCGGCCACACCGCCTCCCGCGCCGAGACCCGCGAGCAGCTGGGCAAGGCCACCTACGACCTGCTGGTGATCGGTGGCGGCATCCTCGGCACCGCGACCGCCTGGACGGCGGCCCAGTCGGGCCTGAAGGTCGCCATGGTCGACGCCGGCGACTTCGCCGGTGCCACCTCCAGCGCCTCCTCCAAGCTCGTCCACGGCGGGCTGCGCTACCTGCAGACCGGCGCGGTGAAGCTCGTCGCGGAGAACCACAAGGAGCGCCGCGTGCTCTCCAGCGACGTGGCCCCGCACCTGGTCAACCCGCTGACCTTCTTCGTCCCCGTCTACAAGGGCGGCCCGCACGGCGCGACCAAGCTCGGCGCCGGTGTCTTCCTGTACTCCGCGCTCTCCGCCTTCCGCGACGGCATGGGCCGGGTCTCCACCGCCGCGCACGCCGCGCAGCAGGTGCCCGCGCTGCGCACCGAGGGCCTGCGCTCGGTCGCGGTCTACGGCGACCACCAGATGAACGACTCGCGCGTCGCGGTGATGACCGTGCGCGCCGCCGTGGAGGCGGGCGCCGTGGTGCTCAACCACGCCGAGGTCACCGGCCTGCGCTTCACCGGCACCCGGGTCACCGGCGCCGAGCTGAAGGACCGGCTGGACGGCACCGAGTTCGGTGTCAACGCCCGCCTGGTGCTGAACGCCACCGGCCCCTGGGTCGACCACCTGCGCAAGATGGAGGACGCGGGCTCGGCCCCCAGCATCCGCCTCTCCAAGGGCGCGCACGTGGTCGTCAAGCGCCGTACGCCGTGGCGCGCCGCGCTGACCATCCCGATCGACAAGTACCGCGTCTCCTTCGCCATCCCGTGGGAGGACCACGTCCTGCTCGGGACGACGGACGAGGAGTACACCGGTGACCCGCAGGACGTGCGCGCCACCGAGGCCGACATCGACCAGATCCTCGGCGAGGCCGGGCACGCGATCAAGGACGAGCACCTCGACCGCGACCTGATCACCTACTCCTTCGCCGGCCTGCGGGTACTGCCCGGCGGCCCCGGCGACACCTCGGCCGCCAAGCGCGAGACCGTCGTCACCGAGGGCCGGGGCGGCATGCTCTCGGTCGCGGGCGGCAAGTGGACGACGTACCGTCACATCGGCCGTACCGTGCTGGAGAAGCTGGCGCACGTCTCGGGCACCGGGCTGGCCGAGGACATGTCGGCGATCCCGAACACCGTCCCGCTGCCGGGTGTCGGCGCGCCGAACGCCGTCGCGCACCGGCTGCTGATCGACCGTGAGCCCGGCTCGCGGATGGAGCCGCTGGTCGCCAAGCACCTGGCCAGCCACTACGGCACGCTCTCCTTCGAGATCGCCCGCCTGATCGCCGACAACCCCGAGCTCGGCGAGCCGATCCACCCGGACGGCCCGGACGTCTGGGCCCAGGTCGCCTTCGCGGCCGACAACGAGTGGGCGTACACCACGGACGACGTGCTGCGCCGCCGCACCACGATGACGGTCCGTGGGCTGGACACCCCGGAGATCCAGGCCCAGGTCGCCGCCTTCCTCGCGAAGCGCGGAGCGAAGTAGGCACCCGCTCAGCCACAGTCAGGGGCGCGGGGAACTGCGCGAGAGCGGTAGGGCACAGGTCGTCGCCTTCCGGTCTCGCGCAGTTCCTCGCGCCCCTTTTGGTTACCCGGGTGCGCGGAAGCTCAGGGGAAGCTCAAATTTTCTTGATCTTGCCGGTTCGCGGGCGATCCATGATCAACACTTCGAACGTGCTGGTGGAGACCACCGCGACCGGTCCGGCACAGTGACCTCCGGTCCGACAATCAGCAGACGAAGGCGACGGCCATGCCCGACATACCCCTGACCACCCTGGCCCTGCTCTGCCTCGCGGCGGGCGGGGCCGGGTGGGTCGACGCGGTGGTGGGCGGCGGCGGCCTGATCCAGCTGCCCGCGCTGCTGCTCGGCCTGCCGCACCTGCCGACGGCGTACGTCCTGGGTACCAACAAGGCCGTGTCGATCGTCGGCACCGGCGCGGCGGCCGTCACCTACACCCGGCGGACCAGGATCGACCTGCGGACCGCCTTCCGGATCGGCCTGGCGGCGGCCTGCGGCTCGCTCTGCGGGGCGTTCTTCGCGGCAGGGATCGACAGCGCGGTGCTGCGCCCGCTCATCATGGTGGTGCTGCTGACCGTCCTGGCGTTCGTACTGTTCCGGCCGTCCTTCGGCTCGGCGCCGGCCACCGGGCCGGTGAGCCGGCAGCGGGTGCTGGTCGCCATCCTGGTCGTCGGAACGGGCATCGGCTTCTACGACGGGCTGGTCGGCCCCGGTACGGGCACCTTCCTGGTGCTCGCGCTGGCCACGACCCTGCACCTGGACCTGGTGGCCGCCTCGGCGACCACCAAGATCGTGAACCTCTGCACCAACCTCGGCGCACTGGTGATGTTCTCCTACCAGGGCAGGGTGCTCTGGCAGCTGGCCGCGCTGATGGCGGCCTTCAACCTGACGGGCGGGCTGATCGGCGCGCGGATGGCGCTCAAGCGCGGCAGCGGCTTCGTCCGGGGGGTACTGGTCGTGGTGGTGGTGAGCCTGGTGGTGAAACTCGCACACGACCAGTGGTTCGCCTGAGCAACGCTCAACGGGGGGCGGGGAGGGCCCGGCACCGGAGGACAGCCTCCGGTGCCGGGCCCTCCCCGCTCCCCCCGGCGCAGTGGGTCAGACGAGCAGGCTGAGGGGCATGATCAGCGCGATGGCGACCACCGAAATGATCGTCTCCATCACTGACCAGGACTTCAGGGTCTGACCGACGGTCATCCCGAAGTACTCCTTGACCAGCCAGAAGCCGGCGTCGTTGACGTGGGAGAAGAAGAGCGAGCCCGCGCCGATCGCCAGGACCAGCAGGGCCGTGTGGGAGGTGGACAGCCCGGCGGCCAGTGGGGAGACGATGCCGGCGGCGGTGATGGTGGCGACCGTGGCGGAGCCGGTCGCGAGGCGGATCAGGACGGCGATCAGCCAACCGAGCAGCAGGGCCGAGACGTGCCACTTGCCGGACCACGCGCTCACCGCGTTGCCGACCCCGACGTCGATCAGGGTCTGCTTGAAGCCGCCGCCCGCACCGACGATGAAGACGATCCCGGCGATCGGCGCGAGTGACTTCTCCAGCGTGGTGGAGATCCGGGCCTTGCCGAACCCGGCCGCCCGGCCCAGCGTCAGCATGCCGAGCAGGACGGCGGCCAGCAGCGCGGTCAGCGGCGAGCCGACGAAGTCCGCCACCCGCTGCGGCAGCGCCTTCGGTTCGTCGACGACCACGTCCGCCAGGGCCTTGCCGAGCATCAGCACGACCGGCAGCAGGATGGTCGCCAGCACCGCGCCGAAGGACGGGCTGCGGTCGCGCTGCACGCTCTCGGCGGGCGTGACCTGGGCCGGGAGGTCGAGCGGGCCGACCCAGCGCTCGGCGAGGCGGGCGAACAGCGGGCCCGCGACGATCAGGGTGGGGACGGCAATCAGCAGGCCGAGCGCGAGCGTGACGCCGAGGTCCGCCTTCAGCGCGTCGACGGCGACCAGCGGGCCGGGGTGCGGCGGCACCAGGCCGTGCAGGACGGAGAGTCCGGCCAGCGCGGGGATGCCGATCCGGATCAGCGGCAGGTTGCCGCGCCGGGCGACCAGCAGCACGATCGGGATCAGCAGCACCACGCCGACCTCGAAGAACAGCGGCAGCCCGAGCACCGCCGCGATCAGCGCCATGGACCAGGGCAGCATCCGGCGGCTGGACCGGCCGAGCACGGTGTCCGCGATGATGTCGGCCCCGCCGGAGTCGGCGAGCAGCTTGCCGAGCATCGCCCCCAGCCCGATCAGCAGGCCGACGCTGCTGACGGTGGCTCCGAATCCGGTGGTGAAGCTGGTGGTGAGCTTGTCGAACGGCACGCCGGCCACGGCGGCGAGCAGGCCGGAGCCCAGCGTCAGGGCGAGGAAGGGGTGCAGTTTCAGCCTGGTTATCAGCAGCACGATCGCGCCGATGCTGAGCAGCACCGCGACCAGCAGGCGGCCGTCGCCGCCGCTGTGGGGCAGCGCCGGCGGGGCGGCGGCGAGCAGGGTGGGGAGCGTCACGCGAGGTCTCCATTGACGGGCCGGAGCAGGGCTTCGGCCATCTCGACGAGTTGTGCGGGGGTGTGGGCGACGTCCAGGACGGCGCCGTGCTCGTCCGGCTGGAGCGGTTCGAGCGCGGCGTACTGGGAGTCAAGCAGCGAGGCCGGCATGAAGTGCCCGGCCCGGTGGGCGAGGCGGTCCTCGACCAGGCCGTGCCCACCGCTGAGGTGCAGGAAGAACGCGTCCGGGCAGTGCGTCCGCAGGGTGTCGCGGTACCGCCGCTTGAGCGCCGAGCAGGTGACCACGCCGCCCGCCCCGGCCTGCGCCCGGTCGCCGAGCCAGCCCGCGAGGGCGGCCAGCCAGGGGGCGCGGTCCGCGTCGTCCAGCGGGGTGCCGGCCGCCATCTTGGCGATGTTGGCGGGCGGGTGGAAGTCGTCCGCCTCGGCGTACGGGAGGGCGAGCCGCTCGGCGAGCAGCCGGGCGACGGTGGTCTTCCCGACGCCCGAGACGCCCATCACCACGATGGTGGGCCGACGGTTCTCGACGCTGAGAGCCATGGGGTGGTGCTCCTGTTCTCCCTGATCTGGCGCAACCTTCTCGCAAAGGTATGACTTATTCAAGACCATGAAACTCAATCGTCATACTTTTCATGCCCGTCTCCTCCGACCCGGCCCGGCCACCCCGGTGATCGGCCTCTAATCTGGACGGATGGACATCCAGGGCCTGCCCGGCCGACTGCTCGCAGACCTCGGACCAGCCATCGCCTCGGGTGAGATCCCGGTCGGCGCGGTACTGCGCGGCGAGGAGCTGGAGGCGAAGTACGGGGTGTCCCGGACCGTCGTCCGGGAGGCGGTCAGGATCCTGGAGTCGATGCGGCTGGTGGCCTCGCGGCGGCGGGTCGGGATCACGGTGCAGCCCAGGTCGGACTGGGACGTCTTCGACCCGCTGGTGATCCGCTGGCGGCTGGCCGGCGCGGACCGGGGCCCCCAGCTGCGCTCGCTCGGTTCGCTGCGGGTCGCCGTCGAGCCCGCCGCCGCCGCGCTGGCGGCCCGTCAGGCCACCGACGACCAGCGCCGGGAGCTCGGCGCCCTGGCGGTCGAACTCACCGTCACCGCGCGCGCCGCCGACCTGGAGACCTTCCTACGGCACGACATCGCCTTCCACGCGACCATCCTGCGGGCCTCCGGGAACGAGATGTTCGCGCACCTCGGCGGCACCGTGGGCGCGGTGCTCACCGGGCGGACGGAGCATCAGCTGATGCCGCACCAGCCGAGGCCGTACGCCGTCCAGTTGCACCGCGAGGTGGCCGACGCGATCTGCGCGGGCGACGCGGAGCAGGCCGAACGGGCGATGCGCACGATCGTGGTGGGGGCGCTGGAGGAGCTGGACGCGACCCTGGGCTGACCCGGATGCCCGGTTTGCGGCGAATTTGACCATTCGTGGGAATGAATCGGCCCGGACGGGGCACTCTGTGGCACGGAGGGCGCGTTGTGCGCCGTCGCACGCCGCCCGCGCTGGGAGTCTCCGATGTCAGCCGTCCGACGCCGTCTGCCCGACGAGGTGCGCTCCGCAGCCGTCCGGGCCTGGCTGTACCTCTCGTGCACGGTGGTCGCCCTGCTCGTGGCCGGGCTCGCCTCGATCGCCCGGAGCCCGCTGCTGACGCCCGCCCTGCTGGCCACCGCACTCGGCGTGTTCGGGACGGCCTGGGGCCTGCTGGACATCGTGATCGCGCGCCAGATCGCCGCGCAGCGGCTGCGCGGACCGAACTCGGCCTCCCCCTTGGCCGGCAGCCGCCCGCCGAAACAGCGGAAGCGGGAGCAGCAGGAGCGGGAGCGGCAGGAGCGGCTCCCGGCGGTGGGCCGGAAGCCGCTCCAGGGCTGAGCCTCGCCCGGCCCGGCTCAGTCCTCTTCCTCTTCCTCCGCGCTGTGCGGCAGGTCGATCCCGTACCGTGCCGCGATGTGCAGGAGCCCGGTGATCCGTCCCCGGTAGGCGTCCACACCGTCCTCGTCGTCGGCAGCGCGGGCCGCCGCGAGTTCGAGGCGCGCCTGCGCCAGCTGCTCGCGCAACTCCTGGCCAAAGACGTCTGCCACGGCTGCTGCCTCCGGTCCCGTTCAGGGACGCTTGAGCGCCCCCGGGTCCCCCCGAGGGCTTCAGCATCCATGAGTACGAACACTTCTTCAACCCGGCCGTGGCACAGCCGCGCGCGGCGCACCGCTACTCGGCGGGCTGGGCCTCCAGGGGGCGCTTGAACATCCGGGTCGCCGTGATCTCGCCGTGGATCGCCGGTCCGTCCGGGTCCTGCGGGGCCGGGAGGCCGGGGCGCAGGTGCTCCTCCACCGAGATGTACTTCAGGCCCGCCCGCAGGTCGGCGTCGTTGCGCAGCCGGATGACCAACGGGAACTCGGCGAGGGCGGTGGTGTCGAAGAGGCCGGTGGTGTAGATCAGCTGGACGCCGAGGGCGTCCGCCACCGCGCGCTGGAGCTCCAGCAGGTAGGTGGCGTTGGCCCGGCCGATCGGGTTGTCGAGGAACAGCGTGCCGGCGTGCCGCAGCTGGGACTGCCCCCGGTCGTTGGCCCGCAGGGCGGCCATCGTGCAGTAGAGGGCGATGGCGGCGGTGAGCAGCTGGCCGCCGGAGAAGACGTCCGACATCTGGCCGACGCTGACCCGCTCGGCGCGCAGCACGGCGTCAGGCTTGAGGATCTCGACCGAGACCCCCTTGGGCCCGATCGCCGCCGCGACGCCGCGCAGCAGCAGGGACATGCCGTCCCGGCGCAGGTCGGAGTTCTTGCGGACGGCGGCGCTGGTCGCCTCGTCGATCACCTCGCCGAGGCGCTCGACCAGCACGGTGTGGTCCGGGTCCTCGAAGCGGATCCGGAGGAACTCCTGGCCGGACCACTCCCCCAGGCCCTCGGGCAGCCGGGAGAGCCGCTGGGCGGCGCGCAGGGTGGCGAGCGAGCTCTCCACCAGGCCGCGCAGGCGGTCCACGATGGAGCCCCGGTTGCGCTCCAGCTGGGCCAGCTCGTCGGTGAGCACCCGCAGGCGGGGCGCGAAGGCGGCGGCCCAGGCGGCGGCGTGGTCGGGCAGCGAGGCGGCGGGCAGCTCGCGGATCTGCTGGCGGGCGGGGGTGCGGACGGCCTCGTAGCGGGCCGCGTTGGCGTGCCGGATCAGCCCGTCGGAGGCGTCCCGGACGGCGAGTTCGGCGGCCGTCAGGTCGGCGGAGGCGCCGCGCAGCATGCGTCGGGTGTCGGCCGCCGCGCCGCGGGCCTCGGCGAGGCTGCCGAGGTACGGCTCGGCGTTCTGCTCGGGCTCCTCCGGGCCGTGGTCGCGCAGGCCGTCCCTGAGCTGGCCGGCCGCCTCGTCGAAGTCGGCGGCGGCGCTCTGCGCGGCGTCCAGGGTGCGCTGGAGGTCGGCGAGCTCGATCCGGGCGGTCTCCAGCCGTTCGCGGCGCTCGGCGAGCCGGGTGGTGGCGGTGCGCAGCAGCAGCTGGGCGTGCTCGGGGTCGGTCGGGACGAGGTCCTCGGGCAGCTCGGTGTGCGCCTCGCCGCTGGCGGGGGCGGAGCGTTCGGCCTCGCCGCGCAGGCGGCCGAGCTGCTCGCTGGCGGTGGCGGAGCGGGCCTCGATGGTGGCGACCAGCTCCTCGGCGCGGGTGACGGCGGCCTGCCGGGCCGGGCCGTCGGCGCCGTCCGGGCTGGCGAGGAGCTCCTCGGCGCGGGTGCGGACCTTGTTGGTGAGGCGGTCGAGCTCGGTGGCGGCGGCCGCCTCGTCGCCCTCGGCGCGGGCCTGCTCGGCCCGCAGGTCGGCGCCGACGCCGACCTTGTCGTAGAGCTGGGAGGCCGCCCGGTACGCCTCGCGCAGGGCGGGCAGCGAGGCGGGGGCCTGGTCGGCGTCCTCGGTGAGGTCGGTCGCGGAGAGCTCGGCCCGCTCGGCGCGCAGGGTGCGGGTGGTGCGGCGGGCGTCGTCGGCGGCGCGCTGGGCGGCGCGGCGGTCCTCGTCGCAGGTGCGGGCGCGTTCGGCGCAGGCGGCCTGGCGGCGGTCGCACTCGGCGGCGTCCTCGGCCAGCTCGCGCTGCCGGCGGGTCCAGTTGGCCCGCTCGCGCAGCCGGAAGGCGAGGCCGGCCAGGGCGTCGGCGCGTCGGCGGGTGCGCTGGGCGGCCTCGCGGCGCTCCTCGTACGCGGACGCGGCGGCGGCGTGGTCGGTCTCGGCCTCGGTGTGCTCGGCGCGCAGGGTGGCGAGTTCGGCGGCGGCCGTCTCGGCCTGGTGGGACGCCGCCTGGGCGGCCGCGGTGAGCTCGGCCAGCGTGCCGGGCGGGCACTGGGCGTGCCAGGAGGCCAGCCGGGAGGCGAGCGCGCGGTCGCCGCCGAGGCGGGCGGCCAGCTCGCGGATGTGCTCCTCGCGGGCGGTGGCGCGGGTGCGCAGCTCCCGGCGTTCGTCGTCGGCGGCGCGTTCGTCGTGCATGGCCGGGTTCGGCGGCACCAGGAAGAAGGGCGGCTCGTCGGCGATCGGCGCGATCAGCGCGGCGGCCGTACCGACGGCGACGGTGGAGCGGGGCAGCAGGGCGGCGGCCTGGAGGGTCTCGCGGGCCCGCTCCAGCGAGGACGGGTCCGTGACGACCACGCCGTCGACCAGCTCGGGGCGGGCGGCGAGGATCGCGTCGTGGTCGGCCGGGTCGACGGACTGGGCCAGGTAGCGCCAGCCGGGCAGCGCGGGGATGCCGTGCTCGCCGAGGTACTCGACGGTGGCCAGTACGTCCGGGCCGGGCGGCAGCAGGCCGCCGTCGCCGAGGGCGGCCAGGATGCGGGAGTCGTCGGCGGCGGCCGTCCGGAGGTCGAAGAGGGTGCGCTCGGCGGTGGCGACGGCCCGGTCGAGCTGGGCGCGCAGGTCCTCGGCCGCCGAGTCGAGGATGGCGGGGGTGAGCGCGCCCTCCTCGTCGTCCTGGAACGGCTTGAGCGAGAGCAGGTCCGCGAGGCGGGGTTCGGTGGCGAGCTGGGCGGCGGTGCGCTGCTCGGCGGCGAGGGCGCGGTGGGCGTCCTTGTACGCGTCGCCGGCCCGGGCGGCGGCGAGTTCGGCCTTCGCTTCGAGCGCGGCGCTCTCGCGGACCCGGGCGGCGGCCTGTTCGGCGGCGCTCCGGGCCTGCTCCAGTGCTGCGGTGGCGGCCTTCTCGGCGTCGGCGGCCTGGAGCGCCGCGCGGGCCGGGTCCGGCTCGTCGGCGCTGCCGTCGATCCAGCCCGCCTCGACGGCGGCCGCGGTCTCCTGCTCGACCTCGGCGAGGCGCTGGCGCAGGTGCTCGGTCTCGCTGCGGGCCTTCTGGGCGGCGGTCGCGGCGGCGGTCGCCTCGCCGTGGGCGGCGGCGCCGTCCTCCTGGAGCTCACCGGCCCGCAGCTCCTCCTGGTCGGCCCGGGTCTCGGCCGCGAGGGCGGCCGTCTCCAGCGCGCGGGCGAGGGCTCCGGCGGCCTGGGCGCGGGCGGCGAGGGCGGGCGCGGCGTCCAGCTCGGCCTCACGGATCGCGACGGCGACCCTGGCGACCCGGTCGGCGGCGGCGCGCCGGCGCAGCACCGCCTCGGCGGCCTGCCAGGCGGCGTGCAGGGTGCGGGCCTCGATCAGCTCGCGGCGCAGTGCGGCGGCCTCGGTGGTGGCGGCGGTGAGGCCGAGGGTGGCGTGGCGGTGCGTCAGCTCGGCGGTGATCAGCGAGTGCCGGGTCCGGTCGGTCTCGGCGGCGGTGACGGCGCTCGCGGCGGCGGCGACCTCGATGGCGAGGTCGTGGCAGCGCTCGCGCTCGGCGCCGGCGCGGGTGGCGAGGCTCTGGGCGAGGCGGCGGGTGCGGCGCTCGGCGGTGCGGTGGGTCTCGCGGACGGACTCGCGGGCGGCGGTGGCGTCGACGATCCGCTGGAGCAGGTCGAGCGAGCCGCCGGTGAAGTCGCGCTCGGCCGTCAGCTCGGCGCGGCGGCCGAGCTTGGCGGCGAAGCCGTGGACGAGGTCGGCGAGGCCGTCGGTGTCCCGGGTGTCGGTGACGGCGCGCAGCAGCAGATCGGTGAAGTCGGAGTCGTGCTTGACCGCGAAGAGGCCGGCCGCCTCGCCCTCGTCGGCGTTCATCTCGCGCTGGTAGCGGAAGAGTTCGGGGTCGAGGCCGAGGTCGCCGAGGTGCTCGTTCCAGCGGTCGTGGATGTCCTCGAAGGTGAGGTCGAGGTACGGGTACGCCTTGCCCGCCTCGGTGAGGGCGTCGCGGAAGCCCTTCATGGTGCGGCGGCGGCCCCGGGCCCGCTCGCTGGTGAGGCCGATCCGCTCGGCGACCGGGAGGGAGTCGAGGGTCAGGCCCGGGCCCGGGCGGAAGGAGTACCAGGTCTCGGCGAACTTGCGCGGGTCGGAGGAGACCTGGCGGCCGCGCCACTCGCTGACCTTGCCGACCACGATCAGCTCGCCGGTGACGGTGTGCTGCCACTCCAGCGCGACGTGTCCGCAGTCGTCCGCGAGCAGGAACTTGCGCAGCACGCCGGAGCTGGCGCCGCCGAGGGTGTTGCGGTGGCCGGGGAGCATCACCGAGAAGATCAGCTTGAGCAGGACGGACTTGCCGCCGCCGTTCTCCAGGAAGAGCACACCCGCCGGGGCCGGACGCCGGGGCGGACCGTCGGGCTCGTCACCGAACAGGCCGGGCTGCTGCGGCGCGGGGTTCGCCACCGGCTCGCCGACACCACGCAGGTCGAGCAGCGTGTCGGCGTAGCGGGCACCGGCCGGCCCGATGGAGTACAGGCGGACCCGGTTGAGCTCGTACATGAGGTGAGATCTTTCCTGGACAGGCTGGAGAGAGGTGCGGGGCGCGGTTCGGAGCGCGGTTCAGAGCGAGTGGAACGGCAGGCCGGCGTCGGCGACCAGGTCCTCGCTGTGGTCGGCGGGGAGCAGGGTGGCGGTGCCGTCGGTGACGACGGCCACGCCGAGGTCGAGCAGCTCGGCCATCGCGGCACTGCCCGCGAGGTCGCGGACCTGGAGCTGGTAGCGGGCGGTGGTACGGAAGGTGCCGCCGGCGTCGTCCGAGGTCTTCTGCAGGAAGCCGGAGTCGACCAGGAAGAGCACCGCCTTGGAGACGATGCCGATGGTCGAGCCGGAGAGCCGGCGGGCGTCCTTGGTCGCGCCGGTCGCACTGCGGCGGGCCCAGACCCGCCAGGCGGCCTCCAGCCCGGGCGCGTCGCTGGCCGGGTCGGTGTTGGCGCCCTCGGCGTCGGCCTGCTCCTCCAGGCGGCGGCAGGCCTGCCGGACGAACGCGTCCACGCCGTTGGTGGTGATCCGGCCCAGGTAGCCGTCGTCGGCGAGGTCCTCGGGGCGGGGGAAGGCCATCGCGGCGACCGCGAGGTGGGCCAGCCCGTGCAGGAACCTGTCGGCGGACTCGCTGGCGGCACGGCGGGAGTAGTCGCCCATCCGGACCGCGAACACCGAGTCCTCGGCGGCGGCCACGGCCATCCCGGCCCGGGAGGACACCTCCAGCACGACCAGGCCCATCCCGGTCGCGACGGCGTCCGCGAGGCGGGCGAAGCCCGGGTCCTCGCGGTGCCGGCGCACCAGCTCGGCGTACTCCGCATCCCGGGCGGGGAGCAGCTTGGCCTGCAGCCCGAACGAGACCAGCCGGGCGGCGTCGGTGACGTCGGCGGGGGTGAGGGCCGCCTGAGCGGCGGGCTCGCTCTCGGGGGCGGCCCAGGACGTCTCGGGGTAGGTCGTCACGGGCGGGGCTCCTTGGTGCTGTTCACGGGCGGGTTCTTCAGGGGCGCGGGGAACCGCGCGAATCGGGAGGTCACGGAGTTGTGGCTCCGTACGGAGGGTCCGGTGCACCGCCTCTGTGGACGGCTGCGGGGTGCCCTGCGGGCGGCGACCCCGGCTGAACCTTGGGGGCCTTCCGAGTCGCGCAGTTCCCCGCGCCCCTGAGGTGCTGCCACCTGGGGTCGGTTCGCGGGTGAAC
This sequence comes from Kitasatospora kazusensis, assembly GCF_039529945.1. Classification (NCBI taxonomy): domain Bacteria; kingdom Bacillati; phylum Actinomycetota; class Actinomycetes; order Kitasatosporales; family Streptomycetaceae; genus Kitasatospora; species Kitasatospora kazusensis. Next base: position 22,694 of record NZ_BAAANT010000032.1, read on the forward strand.
GGAGGGCGCCTTCCGAGTTGCGCAGTTCCCCGCGCCCCTGGGGAGGTGCCACCTGGGGTCGGTTCTCGGGTGAACGGAGGGCGTCTTCCGACTCGCGCAGTTCCCCGCGCCCCCAATGGTTCGCCGTCAGCCCGGGTTCGCGCAGTTCCCCGCGTCCCTGGGGTGCTCGCCTCATCAGCTCGCGTCCTTGCGGTCGGCTGCCATGCCCGCCGCGTCGAGAAGGGCGCTGCCGACGATGAGGTCGGCGCCGCCGAACTCGGGGTCGTCGAGGGTGGCGCCGTCGTCGACGGCGAAGAGGAGGCGCTCCTCGCCCTGGCGGTAGGCGGTGCCGACCGGGGGGCTGGCCGCGTGGACGGCGAGCAGGGCGACCAGGTACGGGAGTTCCGGGTCCTGGCGGCGGGCGTCGGCGAGCAGGCCGGAGAGCCTGCGCGGGGCGTCGGCGGGGAGGTCGAGGAGTTCGAGCGCGGCTTCCAGCTGGGCCTCGGAGAACCGGCTGTCGTCGGGGGTGGCGACCAGGTCCGGGTCGGGCAGCTCCGCGCCGAGGTGCTCGCGCTCGACCGGCGGGGTGAGCAGCAGCTCGACCAGGTCGGCGACCCGGACGGAGGTGGGGGTGCGCAGGCCGGCGCCCCGGGCGAAGAACACGTCGGTGGGCCGGGTCGCCTGTGCTATCGGGAGCCGCAGCAGGGGGGCGAGCAGGTGTCCGTACAGGTCGATGCCGCTGCGGGCGCCGGGGGCGGCGAAGGCCTGGCGGTCCTGTTCGGCGCGGAACAGCGGGCCGGCCTCCAGCAGGCGGGCCTGGAGCTGGGTGTGGCGGCGGATGCAGTCCTTGACGATGTCGACCAGCTCGGCGGCGCGGCGCTTCTGCTCGTGCTCCTCGGTCTCGTCCCGGGCCTTGCGGATGTTGGTGAGGATCGCGTTCTCGTGCCGGTAGCGGTCGGCGATGTGGTCGAGCGCCTCGTCGATCAGGTCGGGGACGGCCTGCATCCAGTCGACGGCGCGGACGTTGCGCCGGGTCGCGTCGAGGGCGCGGCGCAGTGTCTCGGCGTACTGGACGGTGCGGTAGCGGGCCTGTTCGGCGGCGAGCTGGGCGTCGGCGAGGCGGCCGCGCCGGATCAGCACTTCGAGCTTGACCTCGGCGGCGATCTGGGCGGACGTCACGTCGGTGTCGAGCGCGCCGACCAGGACGTTGACGGCCTCGTCGGTGCTGCGCAGGTAGACGCCGCCGTCGGGGCCGGGGACCTCTTCGAGGAGCTTGAAGTCGTAGTCGCGCCGGATGTACGTGCCGTCGGCGCCGAAGGTGCCGTAGACCGCGCGGAAGCCCCGGTCGACGCTGCCGACGTTGATCAGCGACTCCAGCACCCAGCGGGCGACCCGCTCGTGCTCGGCCGTCGGGCGGGCCGGGTTCTGGGCGGCGACCCGGGGCAGCAGGCGGCCGAGGACTATGTCGCGGTCGGCGCCGGTGTCGAAGTCCATGTGGAGCGTGACGAGGTCGATCACGGCGAGGCCGACCTCGGCCATCGCGTACGAGCCGTACTCGCCGGCCAGGTTGGCCTTGCGGCTCTCCAGGTCGTGCAGCGGCGCGGTGCAGGCCAGCGCCTTGAGCCGGCGGGCGAGCCCCTCGTCGGCGGCCGGGCCGGGGGCCGGCCGGGCTGCCGGGGCGGCGGGCCGGAGCTCGTGCTCGGTGGGCTGGTCTGCGATGACGGTCACGGTGGACAAGATTAGGGGTTCGCACCCACAAGGTCCGAAACGAGCCCGCTTGTACGGGTTCTCCCACCCCGCTCCAGCAGAGTTGAACACGTTCAATTCCAGGTCTAGAGTCGGCCCCGTGCAGACGGGGCAAGACCCCGACCGCGATAGCCGCATGGGGGTTCCCGAAATGACAAGCGATCCGGCGCAGACCGAGACCTCGGCCCGACGGCTGGTCCGGCGGTGGCTGTGGATCTTCGTGGTCGGCCTGGTGCTGAGCGGACTGACGGCCTTTCCGCTGCAGAGCGAGTCCCGCTGGCTCGCGGACGCGGTGCACGGTTCGGCGCTCGGCGCGCACTTCCCCTCCCTGGCCGACTGGACCACCAGGATCCGGGACGGGCTGGCCGAGACGGACGCCCGCTACCCCTTCCTCGCCTACGGGACCGACTGGCTGGCCTTCGCCCACCTGGTCATCGCCGCCGCGTTCTGGGGGCCGCTGCGGGACCCGGTCCGCAACGTCTGGGTGATCCAGTGGGCCATGATCGCCTGCGGCGGGGTCATCCCGCTGGCACTGATCTGCGGACCGCTGCGCGGCATACCCGTGTACTGGCGATGTGTCGATATGTCCTTCGGAGTCGTCGGGGTGATCCCGCTGCTGATCGTGCTGCGCGGGATCCGGCGGCTGGAGCGGGCCACGGCGCTGCGGGAGCAGCCGCTGCCGGCCCGCTGAGCGGCCCCTCGGGGCGGTCCGCCGGGCCGCCCCGAGAAACGTTCCGCCAGCTGGGGGAGCGCATACCGCCAGGTGCGCGCTCGGCGCCCGGGTCAGTTGCACGGGCGCCCCCGGGCAGGCCCTACCATCACCTCCAGGAAGCTGGCGCGGGAGGCGGGCATGGCGTGGCCGATGCGGTGATCGATCTCAATGCGGACCTCGGCGAGGGGTTCGGACGGTGGACCCTGACCGATGACGAGGCCCTGCTCTCCGTGGTGACGAGCGCCAACGTGGCCTGCGGCTTCCACGCCGGGGACCCTTCGACCATGCGCCGGGTCTGCTCACTGGCCGCCGAGCGCGGCGTACGGATCGGTGCCCAGGTCTCCTACCGGGACCTGGCCGGGTTCGGCCGCCGGGCGATGGACGTGCCGTCCGAGGAGCTCGCCGACGAGATCGCCTACCAGATCGGCGCCCTCCAGGTCTTCGCCCGCGCGGCCGGCTCCCGGGTCAGCTACGTGAAACCGCACGGCGCCCTCTACAACAAGGTGGTCGGCGACTCCGAGCAGGCCGAGGCCGTGGTCGCGGGCGTCCTGCGGGCGGGCGCCGTGTGCGACGGGCCGCTGCCGGTGCTGGGCCTGCCGGGCTCGCGGCTGCTGGCGGTCGCGGAGGGGGTCGGGCTGCCGGTGGTCGCCGAGGCGTTCGCCGACCGCGCGTACACCTGGGCGGGGACCTTGGTGCCGCGCCGCGACCCGGAGGCGGTGATCCACGATCCGGAAGCGGTGATCGCCCGCGCGGTCGGCATCGCCCGCGACGGCGTGGTGACGGCGGTGGGCGGCGAGCCCGTCGCGGTCGAGGCGCGCTCGCTCTGCGTGCACGGCGACACCCCGGGCGCGGCGCAGCTGGCCTGGCGGGTGCGCGGGGCGCTGGCCTCGGCGGGCGTGCGGGTCGAGGCGTTCGCGTGAGGCAGGCCGCAGCGGCGGACGGCCTACTGCTCCGCCCGGTCGGCGAGGACGCCCTGCTGGTGGAGGCGGACTCGGCCGAGCGGGTCGGCGCGCTGTACGCGGAGCTGCTGGCCCGGCGGGCGGAGCTGCCGGAGGTCGCGGAGATCGTCCCGGCCGCGCGGACCGTGCTGCTGGACGGGATCGCCGACCGCGCCGCGCTGGCCCGGGTGCTCGCGGGGTGGAGCGTCCCCGCCCGGCCGCCCGCGGTGGGCCCGCTGGTGGAGGTGCCCACCGTCTACGACGGCCCCGACCTGGCGGAGGTCGCCCAGCTGTGGGGCGTCCCGGTGGCGGAAGCGGTGCGGATCCACAGCAGCGCCGAGTACCGGGTGGCGTTCTGCGGTTTCGCCCCCGGCTTCGGCTACCTGACCGGCCTGCCCGCCCGGTATGAGGTACCCCGGCGGGCCACGCCGCGCAGCTCCGTCCCGACGGGTTCGGTCGCGCTGGCCGGCCCGTACACCGGCGTCTACCCGCGCTCCTCCCCCGGCGGCTGGCAGTTGATCGGGCGGACGGAGCTGCCGCTCTGGGAGGCCGGACGGGAGCCGACGGCGCTGCTCGCGCCGGGCGTGCGGGTGCGGTTCGTGGCGGTTGACAGCGGTTCGGGGCCGGGCGGTTCAGGACACACCGGTTCAGGACACGTTGATTCGGGACACGCTGGTTCGGGGCCGGGCGGTTCAGGGCAGTCGGGGGGCTGAGGTTTGAGCGAGCTGGTGGTGGTGCGGCCCGGGCCGCTGACCACGGTGCAGGATCTGGGGCGGCGCGGCGTCGCGCATCTCGGGGTGCCCCGGGCCGGGGCGCTGGACGGGCCGGCCCTGCTGGCGGCGAACCGGCTGGTCGGCAACGAGCCCGGCGCGGCCGCACTGGAGACCACCCTCGGCGGGGTCGCCCTGCGGGCCTCGGCCGCGGTGCTGATCGCGGTGACGGGGGCGCCCGCCCCCGTACGGGTGGCCGGGCGGCCCGCCGCGTGGGGCGCGCCGGTGGCCGTGCCGGCCGGTGCGGTGGTGGAGGTCGGGGCCGCCACGCACGGGGTCCGCAGCTATCTGGCGGTGGCGGGCGGGATCGCGGTACCGGAGCTGTTCGGCAGCCGCTCGGCGGACCTGCTGTCGGGGCTGGGCCCGGCGCCGCTGGCGGTCGGCACCGTGCTGCCGGTCGGGCCCGCGCACCCGCGTCCGGCGGTGGAGCTGGTGCCGCTGCCCGCGCCGCCGGGCGAACTGGTGCTGCGGCTGCGGCCCGGCCCCCGGGCCGACTGGTTCACCCCCGAGGCGGTGGCCGGGCTCCCCCGGCAGCGCTACCGGGTCGCCGGGGCCAGCAACCGGATCGCCCTGCGGACGGAGGGCCCGCCGCTCCCCCGGGCCCGGACGGGCGAGCTGCCCAGCGAGGGGATGGTGCTGGGAGCCGTCCAGGTCCCGCCGGACGGACGGCCGGTGGTCTTCCTGGCCGACCACCCGACCACCGGCGGCTACCCGGTGATCGGGGTCGTCCCAGCCGCCGATCTGGCGGGCGCCGCGCAGGCCCGGCCGGGCGTGCCGGTGCGGTTCCTGTTGCTGCGCGAGTAGCCGTCCGGGGCCTGGGGCTCCGTCCGCGGGCTCATCGGAGCGGCGCCGCCCCAGGACGGGCCGCGCGCTCCGCTGTCTACCCGGGCGCGGCCTGGAGGCGGGTCCGGACCGATGCGGCCTCGGGGTGGTCGAGGGCGGTGAAGAGGGCGAGGGCGGCACGCCAGTTCTCCTCGGCCTGCGCCCGGGCGCCGGCCTGCTGGTGCACGTCGCCGAGCCTGAGCAGGGCCACGGCCTCGGAGGGGCGGTGGCCGTTCGCGCGGTGCAGGTCGGCGGACTGCCGGTAGCGGCTGAGGGCCTCGGCGGTCTGGCCGAGCTGCTGGTGGATCCGGCCGAGGCTGTCGAGGGTCTGGGCCTCGCTCTCCTGTTCGCCCGTCTCGCGCAGCAGGGTCAGGGTCTCCTCGCAGTCGGTCAGGGCCTGCTCGTGGTCGCCGAGCTGCGAGCGGTACCAGCCGACCGCGTTCAGCAGGCGGGCCTGTCCGGACCGGTGCCCGGCCGCCCGGTGGAGTTCCAGGCCCCGCCGGGCGTGTTCCAGCGCCTCGGCGTGGCCGTCCGACAGCGCGTGCCAGAAGGCGAGACTGTGCAGGACGTCCCCCTGGCCGCTGAGGCTGCCGAGGCGCCGCTCCAGATCGAGCGCCTGTTCCAGGTGTTCGCGGCCGGCCTCGCGCTCGCCGGGCTCGCGGCAGAGCTGCCCGAGGACGCGTTGGGCCAGCGCCTGGCCGCGCAGGTCGCCCAGCCGCTGGGCGGCCGCCAGCCCGCTGCGCTGGCTCGCCCGCACGTCGCGCAGGCGTCCGGTCCGGACCAGGTAGGTGGTCAGTGACCACGGGATCTGCCAGGCGTGGGCGTCGGACCCGCGGTCGGCCGCGAGGACGCCGAGCGCCAGCAGGACCGGGTGCTCCGCGTCGAACCACGCCGACGCCGCCGCGGCCGTGCCGAGCTCGACCGGGACGGCGCCGGGGTGGCGGGCCCCCAGGGTGATCGGGTCACGGGCCGGGAAGATCAGCCGCTCGGCCGCGTGCGCGGTGTGCAGGTAGTGGTCGAGCAGCCGCTCCGTCGCGGCCGCCCGGGCCGCCTCGTCCTCGGTGCTGCGGGCGAGGTCGGCGGCGTAGGCGCGCAGCAGGTCGTGCGAGAGGTAGCGGCCCGGCGCGTGCTCGGTCAGCAGGTGCGAGTCGATCAGCTCGTCCAGGGCCGCCCGTGCCTGCGCGGGTGTCAGGCCGGCCAGGCAGGCGGCTGCGGGCAGCGCGACGTCCGGGCCGGGGTGCAGGCCGAGCAGCCGGAACAGCCGGGCGGCCGGCTCGCCGAGCTGTTCGTACGACCAGGAGAACACCGCGCGCACGTCGGTGACGGTGTCGCCGCCGTTCAGCGTGCTGAGGCGGTCGCGGGCGTCGGCGAGCCGGGACAGCAGCTCCTCGAACGGGAAGCCCGGGTTCATCGCGAGCCGGGCGGCCACCACGCTCAGGGCCAGCGGCAGCCGGGCGCACAGCCCGATCAGCTCGTCGACGGCGGCCGCCTCCCCGGCCACGGTCTCCGCGCCGAGGCGGCGGGCCAGCAGGTCCCGGGCGTCGGCGAGGCTGAGCAGGTCCAGCGGCAACGGCTGCGCACCCTCGATGGCCACCAGGCTGGCCAGCCGGCTGCGGCTGGTCACCAGGACCGGGCACCGGGCGGTGCCGGGCAGCAGGGGGCGGATCTGGTCGGCGTCCCGGGCGTTGTCCAGGACCACCAGCAGCTGCCGCCCGGCGACCAGGCTGCGGTAGAGCGCGACCTGCGCCTCGAAGCTCGCCGGGATCCGGCCGGGCGGCGTGCCCAGGCCGTCCAGGAAGCCGCGCACCGCGTGCTCGGCCGTGACGGGCTGCCCGTTCGGGTCGAAACCCCGGAGGTTGACGTACAGCCGGCCGTCCGGGAAGCGGTCGGCCGCCCGGTGGGCCCAGTGCACGGCGAGCGCGGTCTTCCCCACGCCCGCCGTGCCGGTGATGGTGGCGATCAGCGCGGCGCCGGGGGTGTCGTCGGCGCTGTCGAGCAGGCGGGACAGCGTGCCGAGCGCCTCGCTCCGGCCGGCGAAGAACCTGGTGGTCGGCGGCAGCTGCTGCGGCACCGGCTGCGCCGGGCGGCCGGGTTCGGCCGCGGCGGGCGGGCGGACGGTGGAGCCGGTACCGGTATCGGTACCGGTGGCGGGTTCCGGGGTGGCGTCGAGGATGCGCTGGTGCAGTTCCCGCAGCGCGGGCGAGGGTTCGACGCCGAGTTCCTCGACGAGCGACTGCCGCAGGTCCCGGTAGACCTTGAGCGCGTCGGCCTGGCGCCCCGCCGCGTACAGCGCGCGCATCAGCTGCCCGTGCAGCGCCTCCGCCCAGGGGTGGTCGCGGACCACCGGCCGGAGCTCGCCGATGGCCTGTCCGTACTGCCCCAGCCGCAGGCGGGCCTCGGCCAGTCCTTCGGCCGCCTGCAGCCTGCTCTCGCGGAGGTGGTCGAAATCCCCGGCGTCGAGGCCGGCGACCGGGACGTCGGCCAGCGGATCACCCCGCCACAGCTCCAGGGCCGCCGACAGCGCGTCCGCCGCATCGTGCCAGCGGCGCGCCGCCAGTGCCTCGCGGCCCAGCCGGGACTGCTCGTCGAACTCGTGCAGGTCGAGCCGGCCCGGGCCGAGCGAGATGAGGTAGCCGTCGGGGGTCCGCTGGATCGCGGCCGCGCCCTCCGGCCCGAGCAGGCGGCGCAGCCGCATCACGTGGTTGTGCAGGGAGGCGGTGGCGGTGGGCGGCGGGGCCTCGCCCCAGAGGGCGCCGACCAACCGGTGCACCGGGACCGTCCGGCCGGCGTTCAGCAGCAACAGCGCCAGCAGGGTGCGGCCCATCCGCGCGTTGACCGGGACGGGTACGCCGTCCCTGGTCACCGTCACGGGTCCGAGCACCGCGAATCTCATCGAAACCCCTCATGGCCCGTTGCCGCTGAGCAGCCACGAGCCCCCGGTGAGCTCTGTTAGTGGCATGTTAGAGGCCACCTGCAGGATGTTCCCGACGGGTCCGGCCCGACGGTGCGGACGCGCCGGCGGCCGCACGGGGGACGAGCCGCCGGGCCGGACCCGTCGAGACGGAGCCGAGCGAGAGAGGACACCGGATGACCCGACCCACCGGCCGGGGGCCGTGGGAGCACGGGGCCCCGGACCTCCGGCGCCCGGGTCCGCCACGCCGGTCCGGTCTCGGTGCGGGCGCGGCCGGACGCGGTTCCGGTACGGGCGCGGCCGGGTACGGTCCTGCGGTGCGGGCTCGGCTAGCCGCGGTCCCGCGCGGTGAGGCGGCCGCGGACGGCGGCGTGCACCTCGGCCTCCTCGGCGGGGTCGGCCGCGAGGCGGCGCAGGCGTTCCAGGACTCTGACGTCACCCGTGGTGGTGACGTGGCGCGCGGCCAGTTCGCGGGTGCTCTCCTCGCAGTCCCAGAGGCACTCGACGGCGAGGCCGCGGGCGAAGTAGACGTCCGTGACGGCCAGTGCCTGGGCGGCGCGGCCGCGCAGTTCGGAGGAGACGGCCTCGCCGTACACATGGCGCAGGGCGGGAACGGCTCCGGCGGCGGCCAGCCGCCCCACGCCGTCGATCAGGGTGCCGAGGCCCGCGCCGACCACGCCGCGTACCGAGATCCAGCGGCGCAGCGCGGCCACCACCAGCGGGCCGTCGACGGGCTCGCCCGAGTCGGCGAGAAGTTGGACGGCGGCCTCGCCGAGGGCGCTGTCGGTGCCGCCGGTGGACGGATCGGCCCAGCGGCGGGCGTGCTCCAGCGCCTCGGGGCCGCGCATCCGGCCGAGTACCTCCAGGGCGGCGGCGACCACGCGGTCGTCGATGTCGGCGGCGGCCGCCTCGATCAGGGCGGCGGCCTCCGGGTCCTGTTGGTCGACCAGGTAGCGCAGGGCGGCCGTCCGGGCGCCGGGCTCGCCGTGCCGGGCCGCGTCGAGGACGACCGAGCGGTCCTGCGGCCGGACGACGGCGGCGAGGCAGCGGGCGGCCGCGGCGGCGCGGCGGGCCGCCGCGCCGGGGCCGGACTCGGCGGGGGTGTCCGCCCAGGCGAGCACGTCGGTGGTGCTCCAGCCGGGGGTGATGCCGGCGCGGTTCAGCTGACGCTGCCAGAGGTCGAAGGGTGACTGCTCGCTCGCGGCGGCGACCCGGGGGTGGTGGGCGGCCCACAGCCGCCACGGCCGGGGCTCGTACGCGGCGGCGATGACGGCCCGCAGGGCGGCCTCGCCCGCCGGATCCTCGGGGAAGCGGCCGAGCACGGCGGGGGCCAGCCGCAGCAGCGCCTGGTCGTCGTCGCGCAGGGCGAGCTCGTCCAGCGCCCAGGCCCAGTTGGTGCCGACGGCCACGTAGCCGCGCAGCAGGTCCAGCGCGTCGCGGCGGCCGTAGGCGGCGAGGTGGCCGAGGACCGCGAGGGCCAGGCCGGTGCGGTGGTCGTCCTCGTCGAACACGTCCTCGGGAGCGTGCAGGTGCTCCTCCAGGCCGGTGAGCGGCGCCTCCAGCTCCATGTAGAGGCGGGCGTAGTAGAGCGAGCGGTTCTCGATCTGCCAGTCGGCCCGTGCGTCACGGGTGACGCACTCTTCCAGGGCGGCGACGGCCTCGTCCCGGTCGGCTGCCAGCGCATGCAGCTGCCCGTCACCACGGCCCCGCTGGAGGAGGCCGAGGAGGCTGGCACTGGGCGCTATCACTGGCTCGAACATGAGGTCAGCATCCGTTGCGGCGGTCTGAGTGGCAACGGGATTTCCGTCGCCGGGGGTCTGGTCGGTCCTACGAGGGCGCCCGGGCGCCGGAATTACCGAAGGTTACCGCCTGGGCGCCCCTTACGCACACAAGCTCGGATCTGCACATGCCAGAAATAATCTCAACCGAATTTGTCGGAACGGCCGGCACCGCCCGCCGGAACGTGATAGCGCCTAGGCCTGCCGCCGGGGCCGGGGCATCGCCGCGTCGATCTCGTCCCGGAGCTCGGCGACCGAGGCCAGGCCCTGGTAGCGGCCGGAGAGCCGGTACATCTCGCGCAGCCTGTCCCAGGTCCGTAGCGAGGAGGTCTGCCCGATCGCCGCCATCGCCAGTTTGGCCTGCACCTGGGCCTCGTCGGGCTCGCCGGAGATCCAGTACACCGAGGCGAGGGTGATCCGGTCCAGCAGCGCCGAGCGTTCGAAGCCGTTCGCGGCCCGCAGGTCGATCGCGCGGCGGGCGTGCAGCTCGGCGAGCCGGGTGGCGCCCGGGTCGTGCTCGGCGAGGGTGCGGTAGACCAGGGCCTGCATGCCGTGCAGTTCGGCCTCGTTGAAGAGCTGCATCCAGCTCGGCGAGGCCTCGCCGGTGTCCTGGACGAAGAGGTCCTCGGCCTCACCGAGGACCCGTCTGGTCGCGTCCGAGCGGCCCAGTGCGGCCTGCGCCCACGCCTCCACCGTGTGCAGCATCGCCCTGGTCCGGGGCAGCGCGCGGGTGCCGCTGCTGGCCTGGGCGAGCTGGACCAGCTCCAGCGCGTCGTCGGCCCGGCCCAGGTGCAGCATCTGCCGGGCGGCCCGGGAGATCGCCTCGCCGGCCCGGGGCCGGTCGCCGGCCTCCTTCGCCGCCTGCGCGGCGATCACGAAGTACCGCTGCGCGGTGGGCTCCAGGGCCACGTCGTGGGACATCCAGCCGGCCAGGACCGCGAGGTTGGCCGCGACCGTCCAGAGCCGCTGCTTCACCACCGGGTGCAGGTCGTGCGTCAGCAGGCCGCCCACCTCGTTGAGCTGGCCGACCACCGCCTTGCGCTGGAGGCCGCCGCCGCGCGAGGCGTCCCAGGCCCGGAACACCTCGACCGAGCGTTCGAGCGCGGCCACCTCCTCGAAGCCGACCGGGCCGGGCTCGTAGACGTCCACGACCGGACGGGAGCCGCCCTGGGTGATCACTTGCCGGGTGCCGGGGCGGGTGGCGGCGTACGCCACGTCCGGACCGCTGAGCCAGTCGTACAGGTTGTCGGCGATGACGGCGCCGGCCGTGAGCGCGGCGCCCGCGCCCACCAATCCGCGTCGGTTGAGCATGAGGTCCATTCCCGTGAACTCGGTGAGGACCGCAGCCGTCCGATCCGGCTCCCAGAGCTCCTTGGAGCGCGTGCTGTCCGACCTGGGGGGCCGGTGTCGTTCCAGACCGAGGTCCTCAGTGGTGACGACACGGCCGAGCCGCTCGGTGAACACGGCCGCCAGCACCCGCGGTACCGGATCGCGCGGGATCTCCCCCTGCTCGATCCAGCGCCGCACCCGCGAGGTGTCGGTGGACAGCTGCTGCTGGCCCATCGACGCGCCACGCCGGTTGACCAGCCTGGCCAGCTCGCCCTTGGACCATCCGGTCAGGGCGAAGAGGTCGGCGAGTCTGGTGTTCGGCCCCTTGCTCACGTGAAGCCCCCAGGTTCCTCGGCTCTTCCGACCCTAGTGCGCTGTCATGTGCCACGCGACCATTCGCCAGGCTTCGCCAGGGTCCGCCACATGGTGTGCCAGTGGCGATCGGGTGTCATGTAGAGCTGCGCCACCCCAACCTCGGGTCGGGAAGGCCGGAAACCGCCTCAGGGTACGTCACCTGACGGTCGGTCAACGACCGTCCCGTGGCCTCATCCGAGGGGGTGGCGCGGCCGGGTGGCGCGAAGGCACCGGGCACGGCCTCGGCAGTCGCGGGCCGCCGTACTCCCCAGGGTGCGGACGGTGCGCGGAGGCCGGACTCCGTGCCCGGCGCCTTCGCTCCACCTCGTCCCCCACCCGCCTCCGCCCCGCTCTCCGACCCGCGTGAGCAGGGGTCAGCTGCACGCCGCGGCACCACCGCTCACCCGGCGCCGCCACCACCCGCGTCAGCTCTCACTGGCAGAGGCCACCGTCGGCCAGGAAGGGATTCTCACCACCCCATGTACTCCTCAGCGACAACCGGTACCTCCACCCAGACCCGCACCGCTCTGCGTCCCCCCACCGCAGTCGGCGGCCGAGCCGGGCAGGGCCCCGCTCCCCGCGGCACCGAGTTCCGCGACCCCCGGGCCCTGGCGGTCCGCCCGCCGGCCGGCCGTCCGGTGGACCAGCTCGCCGCCCGCGCCGGTGCCGAGCGCCTGCTGCGCGGCCGCGCCGAGACCGTCGTCGACCGGGTGGACCCGGCGACCCTGCAGACCCCCGGCGTCCGGGCCGCGCTCGCCAACATCGCGCGGATATGTCCCGCCTTCCTCCCCCGCCAGGTGCTCCGGGAGGGCAGCCGGCACATCCTGATCGCCGGCACCATCGGCCGGGCCGCGGTGGTCGCCAAGTGCCTGGCGCCGCAGGCCGTCCGCGGCGAGCAGTTCCAGCAGCTGGTGGAGCGCTTCCACCACGAGGTGGCGGTCTACCGGGCGTTCGTCCGGCACCGCCCGCCGATCCGGATGCCCCGGCTGGTGGCGGCCGACCACGACCGCTGCGTGCTGGTGCTGGAGCGCGTCCCCGGCCGCCCGGCGGCGCGTGAGCGCCACCCGGTGAACGCGCCGACCCCGGGCGAGGTGCGCGCGGTGCTCGGCGCCGTCCGGACGCTGAACCTGTGGCGCCCGCCGACGGACGTGTTCGGCAAGCCGCTCGACTACCAGTTGGAGATCGCCCGCTTCCACTCGGTCGGCCAGCTGACCGACCGCGACGCGGGGGATCTGCGCGGCCTGCTGCACGGACTCGCCCACACCCCGTTGCAGCTCTGCCACGGCGACGCCCTGCTCGGCAACATGCTGCTCGCGCCGTCCGGGCCGGTCCTGGTCGACTGGGAGGAGGCCGGCTGGTACCTGCCGGGCTACGACCTCGCGGTGCTCTGGAGCGTGCTCTCCGGGGACACCGCCGCCCGCCGCCAGATCAGCCAACTCGCCCAGTCCGGCGGCACCGTGGCCCGCGACGCGTTCCTGGTCAACCTGGTGCTGGTGCTGATGCGGGAGATCCGGCTGCACGACGTGCCGGGCGCCGGCGAGGAGCAGCGCATCATGATCCGGCGCCTGTACGACGACGCGGCGCTGGCCCGTCGCGCCGTCCGCGCGGCGGTCGGGACCCGCTGACGGGAGCCCAGCCTGCGGGGGTGCGGGGAACCGCGCGAGAACGGGAGCAACGGCGCCCTGCCGTCCGGTTCGCGCGGTTCCCCGCACCCCCGCGGCGCTACCCGAGAGCCGAGCGGCAGACGTCCTCCAGGACGGCCTCCTCCGGCGGGAAGTGCATCCGCCCGGTGAGGACGTCACGCAGGTACCGCTCCAACGGGTGACGGCGGCTCAGGCCGGGATTGCCGGTGAGGGCGACGGCCTGCTGCACGACGGCGGTGGCGGCCCGGTTGGCGAGCAGCTGCACGGCTCCGGCGCGGTCCACCGCCGCCGGGTCGCCGCGGTCGATCCCGGCGGCCAGCCCGGCGACGAGTTCCTCGGCGCCGATCAGCGAGCTCGCCATCTCGCCCAGGGCGCTGCGGTAGCGGGGCAGCGTCGCCAGCGGCTCGGTCAGGTTGGCGGGGGTGCGCTGGCGCAGGAAGCGGACCAGCCAGTCCAGCGCGGAGCGGGCCACCCCGAGCGAGACCGCGCAGAGCGCCAGGTCGTGCCAGGCCGCGCCGATCCGCTCCTCGTCCGCCCGCCGCCCGTCCGGCTCGGCCAGCCCGACGACGGCGTCGGCGGCCACCTCGACCCCGTCCAGCTGCACGTCGTGGCTCGCGCTGGCCCGCAGCCCCAGCTGGTCCCAGACCGGATCGACCTCGATGCCCGGGCTGTCACCGCGCACCAGGAAGAGCCCGGTCCTCGGGACCGGCTCGTCGGTGCGGGCCCAGACCGCCAGCCAGGCCAGCGCCTCGGCTCCGGCACAGAAGGTCTTGCGCCCCGACAGCGACCAGTTCGCGCCGTTTCGGCGGGCCACCGTGGCGGGCAGCCCGCCCGCTCCGCCGGGCTCCGCGCGCAGCGCGTTGACCAGGGCCGGACCGCGCCTGGACTCCGCGAGCAGCCGCCGGTACCAGGCGGCCGGCCAGTTGCCCGTACGGGCTTGTTCGGCGTGCGCGAGGAGGGTGAAGGCCGCCAGGACCGCTACCGAGGCGTCCCCGCGGCCCAGGCCGGCCAGCACCTTGACGGTGTCCGTGAGCGTCCCGCCCGGGCCGCCGTAGCGCTGACCCACCGTCAGGGTGAGCAGCCCGGACTCGTGGAGGGCCTCGATGCCCTGGTACGGGAAGGTGGCGTCCCGGTCGTGCTCCTCGGCCCGGGCGGCCAGCAGGTCGACCACCCGGGGCAGCCCGGCGAGTACGGCTGCGGCGCCGTCGGCGGCGCTCTCGGCGACGGTCGGACCCTCGGTCGGCAGGTCGGCGGTGGGGGTCATGGTGCGTACGCCTCCGGGCGGCAGCATGGAGCTCGGCGGACTGCGGGCGGCGCGCCGGGTCGGACGCGCGGTGACCGGATGCGGCGGCCCCCAAGAGGCAGGGAGGGGCCCGGCCGGATCAGCCGGGCGCGCGCCGCCGAGGGAGCCTGCGGCCCCCTCTCAGCAGCCCGGACAGGTCGCGCCGGCGGTACGCCGCAGATCGAGGTAGCTGCGGCGGGTCAGCAGCAAGCGGCGAGGCGACATGCTGGTGACTGTACGAAGCAGTGATCGAAACCGTCAAGCAGCGCCGGCCCCCGGGGCCGGATCCCCCGGGTGGCGGACCGCCGGCGAGCGGACCGCCCGGACCCGGCGCCGGGGCGCGCCGCCGGGCTCAGTCCTGCTGGAACATGTCCGAGGGCAGCGGCTTGAGCAGCTGGTAGAGGTCGTCGGCGATCGGGCGGTCCCAGGAGGCGATGGTGACCTGGACGCCGTCGCTGCGCCCGAACTGGGCGCAGAACACCCGCTCCTCGCTGACCTTGACCTTCTTCACGATCAGCAGGTCGTCGCCGAGCATCACCGGGAAGTCCTCGGCGGAGACGAACTCGACCGGCTCCTCGTTCTCCAGCGCCGCGAGAAGCTGGCTGATTTCGAACGGGACTCCGTCAGCTGTCTCCCGGGCCGGCGAGCCCTCGGGGAGGTTCCCGATGAACATCGCGGGGCCGCGACCGCCGAACAGGTCGTAGCGCAGGAAGATCCCCTGGCAGGAGCCGTCCGGGCCGCTCATCACCATGGCGCCGAAGTGGCCAGGCCAGTCGCCCGGGTCCATCGCGAGCACGTCGAAGTCCGGTCCTGCGGGAGAGCCGGAGCGACGGCGGAGAAATGACATGACACCATCGTACGTGCCCGTCACGCCCTGCTCACGGGGCGGGTGGGCCGTCCGGCCGAGATCCACGCTCAGAGACCAATGTTGACTCTGAGCAACCGTCCGGGCTACGTTCGGTTCTGCACGACAACCGCTGTGGGCTCGATCCACCGGGGGGCGGTATGTCGCAGCGCGCCCATCTGCGCGTTCCATCACTGTGTCCCGTCGTGCGACCCACCTGAACCGCCTGTGCACCGCCAGCCGTCCACAGACCGATCAGACCCGAAACGTCTCGACCCGAACCAACACAACACCAACAAGCCAGGTTCGCGGGGCCCCGGCCCGTCGCACTCGCGAACCTCGCCCGGGATGCCGCCGCGTGGGGGCGTGCGGATTCCGGGCATCCGGCACCTGTGCCCGAGTCGCTCTCGGACGCCAGGGCCACGCCTCCCGGCGACGGCGCACCCTGGTGCGTCCGGGTATCACCACGGGAGGAGTCCGGCACTCGTGCCGGGCATCACGGCAGGCGCCGTGCTCGGTCGCGTGGGGGCGATGGGCACGGCGTCTGTCTGTTCATACTGTGGGCTGCTTCTTGTCGAACAGTCAACAACAAACAGGTGATTGGCGCCCACCTGAAACACACCGCCGCACACCACCGGGCGGCCGTCGATCGGGCACCGCACCCCAGGCCCCTTGGGTCCCACGTGTCGCACCGGCACGAACTGGATTCCACCGGGCGTTCACCTCCGCCGAGCGGATTCGCGCCGGTCGGCCAGACTCTCCGCTCTTCGCGGCGTCCTCTCCTGCCTGTGGTCGGCCGGCGGACGGAATCAGCGCGTCCGGTCTCCGGGCGGCGGACCCCGGCGGCCGATGGAGAACAACCCGGGCCCGGGCCGGGGACGCTCCGGACCCGGAACGGACCGGAGCGCCCACTGCGTCCCCAGGGCTTCAAGCTCGGGGGCTCAGGGCTCAGGGCCCAGGGCCTCAGGTGAGGTCGAACTCGCCGTCGCGGGCGCCGAGGACGAAGGCCCGCCACTCCCCCGGGGTGAAGACCAGCACGGGCCCCTCCGGGAACCGGCCGTCCCGCATCGCGATGTAGCCCTCGACGAAGGCGATCTGCACGTCCCCGACCCCCTGGCTGCTGGAGAGCCAGTCGGCGTCGGTCAGGTCCAGTTGGGGCTTGCGACCCGCCCCCAGGGTGCCGACTCCGCCGTTCTCCACGCTCGTACCCATGTCCGCCGTCACTGTCCGGCTCCTCCCACGGTCGTCAGGAGGTCCAGCGTATACAGCGGGACACGACGCGGAAGGGCTTGGGACCAGGACTCCTCCGAGCGGGCCGAGATGTCCGGTTCCGTCCGCTTCGGGGCGCCGACTGTGCTAGCGGGAGCACGGACTGCGAGAGTGTTGCTCTCACGTCCGTCCGCCAGATCTCGCCCAGCACCTCCGACAGGCCACCAGGAGCAGCCGATGGACCGCCGGGACGCCCACCGCGCCGATGTGATCCCGATCTCGACCGCGCCGTCCGCGCCGACGGTCGCCTCCGACGAACGGGAGACCACACCCCGGCCGGGCCGTCCGCCGGCCCACGGCCGGGTCGGGCTGGTCCTGGTGTCGCACAGCCAGGAGGTGGCGGCGGCCACCGGCGCGCTGGCGGTGGCGCTGGCCGGTACCGACGACCCGTCACCGGTCGCGGCCACCGGGGGCAGCCTGGCGGACGGTCCGGGCACCAGCGCGGTCCTGGTCGCGGCGGCCGCCCGCCGGGTGGACCAGGGGCACGGCGTGGCCGTGCTCGCCGACCTCGGCAGTGCCGTGAGCACCGTGCAGGCACTGCTCGCGGCAGCGGACGAGCACGGCCTGCCCTTCCCCGTCCGGTTGGCCGACGCCCCGTTCGTGGAGGGCGCGGTGGCCGCCGTCGCCACGGCCACGGCGGGCGGCGACCTCACGGCCGTCCTGGACGCGGCCGAGGAGATGTACCGGCAGCGCAAGCTCTGACCGGCCGACAGGCAGGAGGCCGGCCGGGCCGGCGGGGTCGGGGCTCAAGGGTCAGGGGTCAGGGGTCAGGGGTCAGGGGTCAGACCAGGTCGGCCGGGAACCCCGAGAAGTTGAACGCCGTCCCGCGCTCGGTCGAGAGCGCCAGGGCGAGCCGGTCCCGGGTGTAGTCGTCGAGGTCGGGCAGCTGCTCCAGCGCGAACCAGCCGACTTCGAGGGACTCGTCGTCGTTGACCCGGGCCTGGCCGGAGAGCAGGCGGCAGCGGAAGGTCAGGTCCAGGTACCGGGCCTGGTCGCCGTTCGGGTACTCCGTCATCGGCGAGACCGTCACCGAGGTGAGCTCCTCCGGCTCGACCCGCACGCCGGTCTCCTCGAAGCACTCCCGGACGGCGCAGTCGGCCGGCTCCTCCCCGGGGTCGAGGATGCCGCCGATGAGCGCCCAGCGGCCGTTGTCGGCCCGGCGGCCCAGCAGCAGCCGCCCCTGGTCGTCGAGGACCACGGCGGCGACGCCGGAGAGCCAGAGCGGGCGGGTGCCGACGTAGGAGCGAAGTTCGGCCAGAAAGGAAGGGATAGCCATGATCCGACCCTAGGGCCTGCCCGGTCGGCCGGGCCGCAGGACCCGGCCCGCCGGGCGCGGCAGAGAACAGGAAGGGCGCGCTGCTAGAGCACGGCTCGGCGGCCGGTGCGCAGCCACGCGAAGGCCACCCGGCCCAGCAGCAGCACCCCGGCCGCGAGGGAGCCCGCCACCGCCATCACCCAGGCCGCACCGTCGCTCTCGGGGACGGCGACGGCGATCAGGATGCCCACCCCGATGCAGGCCGCGCCGACCACGGACAGCAGCAGCCGGTCACGTTGGGTCTCCACCATGGTACCCACGGTATACCCCGGGCGGCTCAGAGGCAGCTCAGAGACAGCTCGGAGACAGCTCAGGCGGACCGCCGGACCGCCGGACCGCCGGACGGCTCCTCGGGGTTCTCGGGGGGCTCTCGGAGGACTGCGGCCGCTTGCGCGAAAACACGCCGACCGCCGTACAACCATCGGTGGGTGACAGTGGTCTCCACTACATTGAACGATCCAGCACCGAGCTATCCAGGACCGTCCACGGCGCAGGTCGGGAGTCCCCGCCGTGGACCGGAGAACCAGGGGAGCGGAGCCGCCGCGCCCCGGGTGCCGGAGGGCCGGGTACGGCACTCCGGCGGTACCGCCGCGCCGCATCGGCGACCGAGGGGGGACCCGTGCCGTACACCTTGTCCACGACCATCACCAGCCGGCCGCCGACCACCGCACCCAGCCCGGGGCCCGGACGCGAACGCGGCGGCTGGCTGCGGTTCGCGCCCGTCCAGCCGCTGTTCCGGGCCCGCGCCGCCGGGCGGCTCGCCGTTCTCGCGTACCACGGGGTGACCGACCCGAACTCCTTCGGCGCCCAGCTCGACCGGCTGCACCGGCTGGCCACGCCCGTCTCGCTGCAGGCCGTGGAGCGGGCGATCGCCGAGGGCCGGCCGCTGCCGCCGCGCAGTGTGCTGATCACCTTCGACGACGCCGACCGCACGGTCCTCACCCACGCGCTGCCCGCGCTCGCCGCACGGCGGATCCCGGCGGCGGCCTTCGTGATCGCGGAGCTGATCGGCACCGACCTGCCGTTCTGGTGGCACGAGGCGCAGTTCCTGGCCGCGCACGGCGGCCGGGCCCGCGCGCTGCCCGCGTACGGCGGACCCGAACACCTGCTCGCCCGGCTCAAGGCGCTGCCGGACCCGGACCGGCGGCGGAGTCTGCACGAGCTGCGGGTCAGCGCGGACCGGCAGGCACCCCGGCGGGAGCAGCTGCGGCCGGAGGACCTGCGGACGTTGCAGGACGCGGAGGTGGCGATCGGCAACCACACCCTGGGACACCCCCGGCTGAGCCGTTGCGACGACTCGACGGTGCACACCGAGATCTCGGCCGCGCACCTCGCGCTCACCCGGTGGCTGGGCGAGCCCCCGGCCGCCTTCGCGTACCCCGACGGCGGGTACGACGCACGGGCGGACGCGGCGCTGCGCCGGCTCGGCTACCGGCTCGGCTTCCTGTCGGACCACCGGCTCGGGCCGCGACTGCCGGAGCACCCGCTGCGGATCAGCCGGCTCCAGGTCGACTCGACGACCAGCACCCACCGCTTCGACACGATCCTGTCCGGCCTCGAACCGGCTGTCCGCCGCTGGCGGGGCCGGGCGGTCCCGGGCTAGCCGGCGCGGGCTCTCCTGAGCCGCCGCCCGGTGAGCGGGCTCGGGCGGTGGCTCAGGGGTCAACCAGCACGCCCGGCGCTGCCGAAGCGGAGCGCTCAGGCGGAGCGCTCAGACGCCGCGCTCAGGCGGCGGGCACCGGCGCCGCCGCGAGCAGGCGGCCCTCCGGGTAGCGGTCCGCCGCGGCGGGCAGCGCCGCCTCGCGGCCGCCGTGCAGCACGGTGAGGCGCCCGGTGCCGGTGGTGCGGCAGGTGGTGCCGATCCGGCGCAGGGCCTGGGCCGCGACGGCGTCGGCGGAGCCGTACCAGCGGAGCCCGGGGGCGGCGAGGGGGCCGACGGCGGCCAGGATCTCCTGCTCGACCAGCTCGTAGTGGGTGCAGCCGAGCACCAGCCCGTCCGTCCCGGCGGGGGTACGGGCCGCGGCGAGCGCGATCGCGGTGGCGATGTCCTCGGCGTCCCCGCGCTCGACCGCGTCGGCCAGGCCGGGGCAGGCCACCTCGGTGACCTCGGCCGAGCCGCCGAAGCGGCGGATCAGCTCGTGCTGGTACGGGCTGCCGGTGGTCGCCGGGGTGGCCCAGATCGCGACCCGGCCGCCGGCCGCCGCGGCGGGCTTGATCGCCGGGACGGTGCCAATCACCGGCAGCTCCGGCTCCAGCTCGGCCCGGATGGTCTCCAGCGCGTGGACGCTCGCGGTGTTGCAGGCGATCACCAGCGCGTCCGGCCGGAGTGCGGCGGCGGCGCGCGCGCAGGCCACCGCGTGGTCCGTCAGGTCGTCGGGGGTACGGGGGCCCCAGGGCATGCCGTCCGGGTCCGAGGAGAGCACGAGGTCCGCGTCGGGCCGCAGGCGGCGCAGCGCCGCCGCAGCGGCGAGCAGGCCGATGCCGGAGTCCACCAGTGCGATCTTCACAAGGCGAAACTCTACTGGAACCCGCCCTGCCGCCCCTGGTCCGGCGGTCCGGTGCGGCAGACTGCCGGGGTGACCGTGCTGCGCTGGCTCTCGGTGTCGTCCCTGCTGTGCTGGCTCTGGCTGACCTGCTGCCACGGGTTCTTCTGGCGCACCGACCAGCGGCTGCCGCCGCGCCGCCCGCCCGCGCGCTGGCCCGAGGTGGCGGTGCTCGTACCCGCCCGGGACGAGGCCGAGGTGCTGCCGGCCAGCCTGCCGAGCCTGCTGGCCCAGCGCTACCCCGGCCGGGCCCGGGTGATCCTGGTGGACGACCACAGCTCGGACGGCACGGGCGCGCTCGCCGAGCGGCTGGGCGCGGCGGGCGGCCTGCCGCTCACCGTGACCACCCCTCCCCCGCTGCCGCCCGGCTGGACGGGCAAGCTCTGGGCGCTGCGGCACGGCGTGGAACTGGCCGGTACCGGGGCCGAGTACCTGCTGCTCACCGACGCCGACATCGCGCACGGTCCGGACTCGCTCGCCGGGCTGGTGGCCGCCGCCGAGAGCAACGGGCTGGACCTGGTCTCGCAGATGGCCCGGCTGCGGGTGGCGACGGCCTGGGAGCGGCGGATCGTCCCGGCGTTCGTGTACTTCTTCGCGCAGCTGTACCCCTTCCGCCGGAGCAACCGGCCCGGCGCCCGGACGGCGGCGGCCGCCGGCGGGTGTTCGCTGGTGCGGCGCGAGGCGCTGGAGCGGGCCGGCGGGATCGCGGGGATCCGGGGCGCGGTGATCGACGACGTCTCGCTGGCCCGGGCGGTGAAGTCCTCCGGCGGGCGGATCTGGCTCGGCCTGGCGGAGCAGGTCGACAGCGTCCGCCCGTACCCCCGGCTGGCGCAGCTCTGGCAGATGGTCTCGCGCAGCGCGTACGCGCAGCTGCGGCACTCGCCGGCGCTGCTGCTCGGCACGGTGCTCGGGCTGTCGCTGGTCTACCTGGTGCCGCCGGTGGCGACGGTGGCCGGGCTGGTGGGCGGGCGGCCGTCGGTGCTGCTGACGGGCGCGGCGGCCTGGGCGCTGATGGCGGGAACCTTCCTGCCGATGGTGCGGTACTACCGGCAGCCGGCCGGGGCCGCGCTGCTGCTGCCGTTCACGGCGCTGCTGTACCTGCTGATGACGGTGGACTCCGCCGTGCAGCACTGGCGCGGGCGGGGTTCGGCCTGGAAGGGCCGGACCTATCCGAGGACCGGCTGAAAGCCCGTTTCACGGGAGCGGGTTCTGCGCCAGACTGATCCGATGGAACGTCAGCAGATCTCCCGGATCGCCCATTCCGCACACCCCGTCGCCGCGCCGCTCTCCGACGGGAGCGTGCGGCGGCTGCTCGAC
The DNA here is from genome assembly GCF_039529945.1 of Kitasatospora kazusensis. Taxonomy (NCBI): domain Bacteria; kingdom Bacillati; phylum Actinomycetota; class Actinomycetes; order Kitasatosporales; family Streptomycetaceae; genus Kitasatospora; species Kitasatospora kazusensis. The sequence goes on from NZ_BAAANT010000032.1 coordinate 44,246, forward strand.
CAGGCCGTCGGGGACGGCACCGGGCGGGTGCTGGACCTCGGCTGCGGCGAGGCGCCGTGGCTGCTGCGCGCGCTCGCCGCGCACCCGAGGCTGCGCGCGGTCGGCGTGGACACCGACGCCGAGGCGCTGACGCTGGCGCAGCGGGCCGCCGAGACGCTCGGGGTCGCGCAGCGGCTCGGGCTGCACCACCAGGACGCGCGCGAGTTCGGCCTGCCGGAGCCGTTCGACGTGGTGCTGTGCGTCGGTGCGACGCACGCCTTCGGCGGGTTGGCGCCGACGCTGGCCGCCGTCGCCCGGCACCTGGCGCCCGGCGGGGTGGCGCTGGTCGGCGAGGGGTACTGGGAGCGCGAGCCGGACCCGGCGGCGCTGGCGGGGCTCGGCGGGGCGGACCCGGCGGAGTTCGCCGACCTGCCGACGACCGTGGCACGGGTGGTCGCCGAGGGGTGGACTCCCGTCCAGGGGCACATCAGCAGCCTGCGGGAGTGGGACGACTACGAGTGGTCCTGGACGGGCTCGCTCGCGCGGTGGGCGCTCGACCACCCGGACCACCCGGACAGTGCGCAGGCGGCGGCGGTCGCGGCGGAGCACCGGGCGGGGTGGCTCGGCGGCTACCGGGGGACGCTGGGGTTCGTCACGCTGCTGCTGCGGCGTAGCGCGTAGGCGCCGGGCACGCGCCTGTCCGGTACCCCGGGCGCCGTTCGACCGCACGGTGAGCGGCGCCCTGGACCGGCGGATGTCAGGGCTGTTCGAGCAGCCGGTCGAGGACGGCGGGGACCTGCTCGACGCCGCCCGCCTCGCTCGGGCCGGTGCGGTAGCGGCCCTGGATCACCACGGTGGGGAGTTCGGCGACCTCGTAGCGGCGGAACAGTTCGGGAGCCTCCTGGGTCGCCCGGTCAACCTCCGGGGAGCGGTAGGCGGCGCGGAACCGGGCGGCGTCCAGGCCGTGCAGCTGGGCCCAGGCGGTGGCGAGGTCCTCGGTGGTCAGGTCGGTGTGCTGCTCGCGGACGGCGCGGAAGACGTCGACCTGGAGACGGTCGGCCGCGCCGAGCCGCTCCAGCGCGTAGTAGAGCCGGGCGTGCGCGAGCTGGGTCGGCTCCTCGGGGCCGCCGGGCCAGACCGCCGGGACGCGGCGCAGCGCGACGTCGGTGCGGTGGCGTTCGGCCCAGCGCTCCAGCGGGAGTTCCAGCTGCTGGGAGTGGTAGCAGTCGTACCAGAAGAACTCGACGGCCTCCTGCTTCGCGGTCTCCCGGACCGGCTGCGGGTGGTCGAGCCGGACGTACTGGGGCCCTTGGTCCCGGCCGGTGGGCACGGCGGCGACGGCGGCAGGGCCGGTGAGCAGGCTGCCGGTGACGGCGAGCAGGACGGCGGTGCGCAGCAGGGAGTTCACATCCGTAGTCTGCCAGTCACGCGGAGCGACCACGGCGGCCGGGAGGCGGACCGGCCCGTGGTTCACCCGATCGGGACGGTTTGACTCCTTCTGTGGCGGTACGACCGCACAGACACACCGGGGCGGTACCACCCTCGCCCTGGACGATCGGCCATTGTGCCGGGAGCCGGCCGCCGCGAATCATGGACGAGCCGGCCGCCCGCCCCCTGGCCGGCCGTCACCGGCCGCCCGTCCCCCGTCGGGCCGCCGTGTCGAGGACCAGGAAGACCTTCTCCATGTCGCACACCCCCTCCGCCCCGCTGATCGAACAGCGCGGTGTCGAGACAGTCCCCGAGGCCGAGCGCACCAGCACCCCGCGCGACGTGCTCAGCATCCTGGTCGGCTCCAACCTCGCCTTCGGCGTGGTGGTCTTCGGCTGGCTGCCGGTCTCGTTCGGCCTCTCGTTCTGGGCCGCCGCCACCTCGCTGGTGCTCGGCACCGCGCTCGGCATCCTGCTGACGGCGCCGCTGGCCCTGATCTCGCTGCGCAGCGCGACCAACCTCTCGACCAGCAGCGGCGCGCACTTCGGCGTCCGGGGCCGGCTGATCGGCTCGGTGGTCGGCCTGCTGCTCTCGCTGGGCTACACCGCCCTGTCGCTCTGGGTCGGCGGCGACGTGGTGGTCGGCGCCCTGAACCGGATGCTCGGCCTGCCGACGGACGGCGCCGCGTACGTGGTGACGTACTCGGTGCTGGCCGCGCTCAGCGCGACGGCGGCGGTCTTCGGCTACCGGCTGCTGCTGAAGCTGGAGAAGGTGCTGATGTGGGCGATGTCCGGCCTGCTGCTGGCCGGTCTGATCGCCTTCGCGCCGCACTTCAGCGCCTCCGCGCACGGCACGTACCTGCTCGGCGGCTTCTGGCCGACCTGGCTGCTCGCGGTGGTCTCGGCCGGGCTGAGCGGCCCGATCGCGTTCATCACCCTGCTCGGCGACTACACCCGGTACGTCTCCCCGGCCCGGCACAGTTCGCGCAGGGTGCTGTGGGCGACGGCCGGCGGGCTGTTCCTGGGGCTGCTGATCCCGCAGCTGTTCGGCACCTTCACCGCCGTCGCGACCGGCGCCGGAAGCAACTACGTGGCGGGCCTGCTGGCCGGCGCCCCCGCCTGGTTCCTGCTCCCGCTACTGGTCAACGGGCTGTTGGGCAGTGCGGGCAACACCGGTCTGATGCTCTACAGCATGGGCCTGGACCTGGACGCCATCCTGCCGCGCGCCACCCGGCTCCAGGCCACCTACGTGGTCGCGGCGATGGCGACGGTCCTGGTCTTCCTCGGCCACTTCGTCTGGAGCGCGCAGGACGCGGTGACCTCCTTCGTCCTGGTGCTCACCGCGATCGGCACGCCCTGGGCGGTCATCACCCTGATCGGCTTCAAGCGCTGCAGGGGTGACTACGACCGGCAGTCGCTCCAGGTGCTCAACCAGCGCACCCGGGGCGGCATCTACTGGTACCGGGCGGGCTGGAACGTCCCGGCCACGACGGCCTGGGCCGTCGGCAGCGCGGTGGGGCTGTGCGCGGTGAACACGCCCGTCTACCAGGGCCCGCTGCTCCCGTACACCGGCGGGATCGACGTCAGCTTCCTGCTCTCGGGCCTGGTCGCGGCCGGCTGCTACCTGGTCCTCTCCCGCCACTCGCGCGGCCGCGCGGGCACCGTACGGCCGGCCGTCGAGAGCACTCGGGCCCCGGTGTGACCGGGCGCGCCGCCGCGTGGGTGCGGGTGGCGGGCGGCAACCGGTCTGCCCGGCAAGGGGGTTGTGGCCGGGTCAGCGTCCGGCCACCTGCTGGAGCAGCAACTGCCAGGCGTCGGTGACCACGGCCAGGTCGAACCGGGCGAGGGCGCGCTCCCGGGCGGCCGCGCCGAGTTCGGCGCTGCCGGCCAGCACCTTGCCGAGGGCCTCGGCGAGCGCCGGGGCGTCCCCGGGCGGGACGAGTGCCCCGGTCACGCCGTCCAGGACGAGGTCGCGGACCCACCCCACGTCGGTGGCGACGGCGGGCAGCCCGGCGAGGGTGCCCTCGATCAGCGCGCCGGGTACGCCCTCGCTGTCGCTGGTGAGCAGCAGGGCGTCGGCGGCGCGGTAGAGCGGCGCGGAGTCGGCGAGCCGCCCGAGGAAGTGGGCCCGGCCGGTGCGGTCGGCGCGGCGGTCCGGCAGCGGGCAGTCGCCCGCCACCGCCAGGTGCACGTCGGGGAGGCGCTCCAGCACGTCGAGGGCGAGGTCGAACCGCTTCTCGGCCGCGTCCGAGCCGATCCAGGCGACCAGCGGCCCCCGCGGCGGCAGCCCCAGCAGCTCCCGCGCACAGCGGCGCTCCTCGGCGCTCCCGGCGGGCCGGAACCGTTCGGTGGCCCGGCCGTTGGGGATGGTCCGGACCCGGGCGGCGGGCAGCCGGCAGCTCTGGATCAGCGCCTGCCGGGCGCCGTCGGAGATCGCCGAGACGGCGGCGGCGCAGTGCGCGAAGGCGGCCAGCCAGAGCCTGCGGGCCCGCCCGCCCGGGCAGTACCGGGGGTCACCGCTGGTCACGTACACGAAAGGCGTCCCGCTGCCGAGGAGCCCGAGCGCGCACGCCTGCAGGGTGGTGGAGCCGTGCGCGACGACCACGTCGGCCTCGCGGGCGGCGGCCCGCAGGGCGCGCAGGGTGACGGGGTGGCAGGCGGACGGCCCGAGCACCGGGATGCCGTCGGCCGGGGAGCCCGCCGGGTCGGGGCGGAGGGCGCGCAGGTCGGACGGCTGGCCCCGGCGGAGCAGCTCGGCGTGCAGGTCACGGGCGAGGTTCTGGGCACCGGACCGCCCGGGATCGGTGACCAGGTGGAGCACGCGGGGTGGAGCTGACGCGGCGTCGGACATGTCCCGACCCTGACACAGGCCGCACGGGCGCGCAGGCGGTTCGGGGAAGCGGTCCGGGCCGGGCGGGCCCGGCCTGGGCTATTCCCTGGCGGGCGGCCCTCGCGACCTGGGATGCTGATCCCCAGTCAGGGCGTACGGGGGTCGGGAGAGCCGTCGGACGCCGCGGAACGCGGGTCGTCGGCCGGGGGGTCACTGCTGTGCGCGTGCTCTATGTGATCGACAGCCTGGGCAGGGTCGGCGGCGCCCAGCAGGGCCTGGTCTCGATGGCCCCGCAGCTGGTGCGGGCGGGTGTGCGACTGGACGTGGCGTACCTCGCCGATTCATCCGACGGCTTCCAGACCGAGCTGACGGCCGCCGGGGCGAGCGTCTTCGGCGTGCACCGTCCGAACCGGGCGCGGACCGCCCTCGCGCTGCGCCGGCTGGTGCGGCAGCGCGGGCCCGAGCTGGTGCACACCACGCTGTACGAGTCGGACGTGCTCGGGCGCGCGGCGGCGCTGGCGACCGGTACGCCGGTGGTGTCGAGCCTGGTCAACCCCTGGTACGGCCCCGAGCACCTGCACGCCCGGGGCGGGCGGCCGTGGCAGGTGCGGGCCGCGCAGGCGGCGGACGCCGCGACGGCGCAGGGCACCCGGCGGTTCCACGCGCTGAGCGGGTACGTCGCGCAGGTGATGGCCCGGCGGCTGCGGATCGCGCGGGACCGGATCGACGTGGTGCCGCACGGCCGCGACCCGGAGCTGCTCGGTACGGTGACGCCCGAGCGCCGGGCGGCGGTGCGGGCGGCGCTGGGGCTGGCGGAGGGGACGCCGGTGGTGCTGGCGGCGGCGCGGCAGGACTACCAGAAGGGTCTGGACGTCCTGCTGGAGGCCTGGCCGCTGGTGCTGCGGGACGCGCCGGAGGCGGTGCTGCTGCTCGCGGGCGGCCCCGGCGCGGAGACCGCCCGGCTGCGGGCGCTCGCCGAGTCGGCGGGCCGGGTGCGCTTCCTGGGTCCGCGCGCGGACGTGTTCGACCTGATGGCGGCGGCGGACGCGGTCGCCGTGCCGTCGCGCTGGGAGGGCCTGGGGAGCACCGCGCTGGAGGCGATGGGCGTCGGCGTCCCGCTGGTCTGCTCGGACGTGGCGGCCCTGCGGGAGACGGTCGGCTCGGAGGACTACGCCCGGCTGGTCCCGCCGGAGCGCCCGGCGGAGCTGGCCGCCGCGCTGCTGGACACCCTCACCGACCGGGAGGCGGCGTCGGTGCGGGTCAGGTCGGCCCGGGCCAGGTTCCTGACCCGCTTCACGCTGCACCAGGTGTCCGGGCAGATCGTGGACTTCTACGAGCGCGCGCTGCGGCGGTAGGCCGCCACCCTGCGACCGGTTCCGGCCGTACGCAAAGGGCCGTTGCGGCGGGCGGGCCGAGCGGCCCGGTTCCGCCGGGCGTTAGGCAGTTCGGGTGAACTCGGTTGGACCACACGGCCGTTGAGTCGGAAGGATGGCCCGCCGGGCCTGCTGGCCCCTTCGACAGGCCGGTCCGCCGGCCTCCGCACCCGCATTGGAGTCACCCGGTGTTCAAGGGATTCCGCAGCTTCCTGCTGCGTGGAAACGTGGTGGACCTCGCCGTCGGTATCGTCATCGGCGCCGCCTTCACCGCCGTCGTCACCGGGTTCGTCACGGCCTTCCTCACGCCGTTGATCGGCGTCGCCACCGGCACCATCGGCGACTTCACCAAGAAGGCGTTCAGCATCGCGGGCACCACCTTCCCGTACGGCGCCTTCCTGAACGCCCTGATCAGCTTCCTGCTGGTCAGCGCGGTGATCTACTTCGTGGTGGTGCTGCCGGTCGGCAAGCTGCAGGCGCGCTTCGAGCCCGTCAAGGACACGCCGGTCGCCAAGACCGACTGCCCGGAGTGCCTGAGCACCATCCCGGCCGCCGCCGTCCGCTGCTCGTTCTGCACCTGCGGGCTGGCGGGCCGTCCCGGCTTCCCGGCGCAGCTGCAGGTCCAGGCGCTGCAGAACCGCTGACCGGCCCGCCCGTCCGGCAGGCCCTCCGGACCGTCGCACGGGCGTCCGGGGGGCTTGCCGCTGCCGCCCGCGCGCCCTCGACCGGACAGTGGGGCGCCACAGGGCGCTCGAATCGACCTATTCGTCCACTGTTCGACTGTTCATCGGACGGTTGTCGACCCGCCGACCGACGGATCCTTGGCCTGAATTTAACGCCGAAATGTCCGATCTTCACATATTCGAGAGTTATGTTCGAGCGAAGACTCTGTAAACACTCGAACTCCTGGGCCTCCCACTCTCCTCAGCAGGCGCATTGTGGGCTTACGGTATGCCCCATGACCTCGCCCCGCTCCTACGACGGAGTCGGCTACCCCTCTCCGTCCTTCTCGTCCGGCACGCCCATCTACGACAGCCTGGTCGCAGAGCGCGGTGTCCCCCAGATCGCCCCCATCAACGTGCCGGCGGCGCTGCCCCCAGCCCTGTCCGCCGGTTACCAGGCGGGCTTCGGCACCACTCACAGCCAGGGCTACGGCTCGCAGGGCTTCGACAGCCCCGCGAGCAACCTGCCCGCGCTGCCCCCCGCCCGCCTCGCGCTCGGCCCCGGCCCGAGCAGTGGCGCCCCCACCACGTACATCCCGGCGCAGCCCGGCACCTACGCCGTGCCGCCGCAGCCGCCGATGCCCGGGTACGGCAGCCCCCAGCAGTACGCGCAGCGGCCGCCCACCCCGGCCCCGGCGTTCCAGCAGCAGGCCGGCGGCTTCCAGAACGGCGGCCAGAACGGCCAGAGCTTCGGCGGCCAGAACACCTTCGCCACCGCGCCGCAGGGCTTCGGCGGCCAGGGCTTCGGTGGGCAGACCTTCGGCGGCCAGGGCTTCGGCAGCCAGCCCGCCGGTGCCCAGCAGGGCTTCGGCCAGCAGGGCTTCGCCGGCCAGGGCGGCAACGGCCAGGCGTACGGCGGTCAGCCGCAGCAGAGCTTCGGCGACCAGAGCTTCGGCGGCAACCAGCTCCGCCCGGCCGCGCCGGTCGCACCCGTCCGCCCCGTCCCGCAGGCCCGCCCCGCGCAGTACGGCGAGCAGGCGCAGTACCCGCAGGCCGGCTTCCAGGGGAACGCCTACTGAGTCCTGCCGCACCACCGCCCGCACATCGGGCACCCGGTGAAGGAGGGGGCCGGGTGCACCGAGGGCGCAGGTCGTCCCGAGGGCCGTCCGGACCACCGCTGCACAGCAGTGGCGGTCCGGACGGCCCTCGCGCACAAGGGCTCCCGTCCGTTCCGCACAGTCGGGCCCTCACACGCACGGGTGACGGACCGACTGGCAGGATGGGCCCATGCCTCAGTTGACCGGCCTCCACGTCTACCCGCTCAAGTCCGCCTACCGGCTCAGTCCCGAGAGCGCCCAGGTCGAACCCTGGGGCCTGACCGGCGACCGCCGGTGGATGCTGGCCGACGAGACCGGCCGGGTCGTCACCCAGCGCGACGAGCCCGCCCTCGGCCGGCTCCGCGTGATGCCCTCGCCGGACGGCTCGCTGACGGTCACCGCCCCCGACGGCTCCCGGCTGGAGGTCGTCGCACCGTCCGCCCGGGCCGGCGCGGAGGTCGTCGACGCGAGCGTCTTCGCCTCGACCTTCACCGCCGCCGTGGCGGACAAGGAGGCCGCGGACTGGTTCAGCGAGCGCTTCGGCGAGCGGTTCGGCCCGCTGCGGCTGCTGCACCTGGACGATCCGCTGAGCCGGGCCGTCGACCCCGAGTTCGCGGGCCCGGGCGACACCGTCAGCATGGCCGACGGCTACCCCCTGCTGCTCGCCACCACCGCCTCGCTGACCGCACTGAACACCCTGATCGCCGAGGACCACCCGGACGACGAGCGCAAGGCCGCCGCGCTGCCGATGGAGCGCTTCCGTCCGAACCTGGTGGTCACCGGCACCGAGGCCTGGGCCGAGGAGGGCTGGCGGCGGATCCGGGTCGGCGAGGTCACCTTCCGGGTGGCCAAGCCCTGCGGCCGCTGCGTGGTCACCACCACCGACCAGGAGACCGGCGAGCGCCGGGGCCCCGAGCCGCTGCGGGCGCTCGGACGGCACCGCCGCTTCGGCAAGCGGCTCGTCTTCGGCCAGCACCTGATCCCCGAGCGCCCGGCGCACCCGGAGCGCCCGGCCGGCGACCTGCTCGGCACGGTCCGGATCGGTGACGAGGTGACCGTCCTGGAGCAGGGCCCGCTGCCGGTGCCGGATCAGCGGGACTGACGGACCGGCGAGGCCGGCGGCTCGGCGGCTGACAGCCTGACCGGCTGCCGGACCGGCGGAGCTGACAGAGCTGACAGAACTGACGGCGAGCCGGCCCGCCGGGAAAGCCGAATCGGTACCGGCGAGCCGGAACCGAAAGCCTGCTCGCTCGTTGTAGTACGTGAGCGACCGGGACGACGGCGCGGCGCGCGCTACGGTGGGCACGTCGGCGCGAGCGGGCTACGCGCAGGGTCTCGACGAACTCGACGAAGGTGGGGTGACGGATCGCCATGGGTGAGTACCGGGTCCGGGTCACGCAGGACAGCGCCTCACGGTGGCGCCGGCGCGCCGGGGAGTACGAGACGCTCCGCGAGGCCCTCGCCGCCGCCGAGCCCGGTGACACCGTGACCGTCCGGCCCGGGACGTTCCGGGAGAACCTGCTGATCGACAAGCGGGTCACGGTCCTGCCCGCCGAGGGCCCCGGCACCGTGCGGATCGACCCGCCGTCCGGGGTCCCGATCACCGTCACGGCGGCGGCGATCGTCCGCGACCTGGTGATCGAGGGCTCGGAGAGCTCCCTCCCGGCGGTGCTGGTGAGCGGACCGGAGGCCGCGGTCGAGCTGACCGGCTGCCGGGTGGAGACCCGGTCCGCCGTCGGTGTGGAGATCGCCGACCGGGCGGACGCGACCCTGCGCGGATGCACCGTCAGCAACCCCTCGGGCCTCGGCATCCGGGTGCGCTCGCAGGCCACCGCACTGGTCGAGGACTGCGAGGTGCTGGACGCCGGGCAGGCCGGGCTCGCGGTGCTCGGCGGCGCCAGCGCCCGGCTGGAGCGCTGCCGGCTGCACCACGCGAGCGGCGCCGGGGTGCTGCTCGCCGACCCGGGCAGCACCGCCGAGCTGGCCGGCTGCGAGATCTACGAGATCCGGGGCAGCGGGGTGCAGGCCGAGTCGCAGTCCAGGGGCCGGCTCGCCGACTGCGAGATCCACCGGGTCACCGGGAACGGGCTCACCCTGGACACCGAGGCCGAGCTGACCCTGACCGGCTGCCGGGTGCACACCCTCCCGGAGAACGCCGCCGACCTGCGCGGGCGCTCCCGGCTGACGCTGGAGCAGACCACCGTCCGTGACTTCGGCCGGGGCGCGCTCTCGGTCTGGGACCAGGGCACCCAGGCGGAGGCCAGCGGCAGCGAGATCCACTCCAGCACCGGCGACTACCCCGCCGTCTGGGTCAGCGACGGTGCTCAGCTCACCCTCACCGACTGCTCGCTGCACGACCTCCCGGACGCCCTGTTCGTGCTGGACCGGGAGTCCCGGGCCACCGCGAAGGACTGCTCGTTCAGCCGGATCCGCAGCTCGGCGGTCTCGGTCAGCGGTGGCGCCACCGTCTCGCTGGCGGACTGCCGGATCCAGGAGGCCGGCACCGGGCTCTGGTTCCGCGACCACGGCAGCGGCGGGCGGCTGACGGGGTGTGAGATCTCCGAGGTCGCCACCGGAGTGATCGTCACCAAGGGCGCCGACCCCGAGCTGCGCGAGTGCACCGTGCGCGGCAGCACCGACGCCGCCGTGTACGTCTCGGCCCAGGGCAAGGGCAGCTTCGAGGACTGCCGGGTCTCGCACGGCAAGGGCTTCGGCTTCCACATCATCGACGGCTGCCGCACCGCGCTGACCCGCTGCCGGGCCGAGCAGAACGGCCGCGCGGGCTTCGAGTTCTCCGAGCCGGGCCCGGTCACCGAGGGCTGCACCTCGGACGACGTCGCCCCGCCGGTGGCCGAGGTCCCGGCGCCGCGTACCGCGCAGCAGACCACCGCGCTGACCACCGCCGCAGCCGCCGCGACCGCCCGGATCGCGCCGATCCCCGACTGCCGCCCCGCCGACGAGGCGCTCGCCGAACTGGACGCGCTGATCGGGCTGGCCACCGTGAAGCAGGAGGTCCGGACGCTGATCGACCTGATCTCGGTCGGCCGCCGGCGCCGCCAGGCCGGGCTGAAGGCCCCCTCGCTCCGCCGCCACCTGGTCTTCACCGGCTCCCCCGGCACCGGCAAGACCACCGTCGCCCGCCTCTACGGCGAGATCCTGGCCTCGCTCGGCGTGCTCCAGCAGGGCCACCTGGTCGAGGTCGCCCGGGTCGACCTGGTCGGCGAGCACATCGGCTCGACCGCGATCCGTACCCAGGCCGCCTTCGACAAGGCCCGGGGCGGCGTGCTCTTCATCGACGAGGCGTACGCGCTGGCGCCCGAGGACGGCGCCCGGGACTTCGGGCGCGAGGCGATCGACACCCTGGTCAAGCTGATGGAGGACCACCGCGACGAGGTGGTGGTGATCGTGGCCGGCTACACGTTGGAGATGGAGCGCTTCCTCTCCGCCAACCCCGGGGTCTCCTCGCGGTTCTCCCGCACCATCACCTTCCCCGACTACACCGCCGCCGAGCTGCTCCAGATCGCCCGCTCCCAGTGCGCCGAGCACGAGTACGAGCTGGGCGAGGGCACGCCCGGCGCGCTGCTGGAGCACTTCTCCACGATGGAGCGCGGGCCCGGCTTCGGCAACGGGCGGACGGCCCGTCAGGTCTTCGAGACCATGGTCGAACGGCACGCGATGCGGGTCGCCCAGCTCGACGACCCGTCCACCGAGGAGCTCCAGTTGCTCGTCCCGGCGGATCTTCCGGCGCGGGAGTCTGCGAGGATGGCGCAGTAGCCCCACAGGCGGCACCCGTCCCACACGCGTGGAAGTGGTACCGGATGCAGCAGGACCGGATCGGGAGGGTCGACCGGATGGCCGACAACAGCAATCTGCTCGCCGAACAGCGCCGCGCGCTGATCCTGGACGAGGTACGGCGGCGCGGCGGGGTGCGGGTCAACGAGCTGACCCGGCGGCTGAACGTCTCCGACATGACGATCCGCCGGGACCTGGACGCGCTGGCCAAGGCGGGTGTGATCGAGAAGGTGCACGGCGGCGCGGTGGTGGTCGAGGAGGCCCGCACCCACGAGCCCGGCTTCGAGGCCAAGTCCGCGCTGGAGCTCTCCGCCAAGGAGGAGATCGCCCGGGCCGCCGCCCGGCTGGTCACCGCCGGCAGCGCGATCGCGCTCTCCGGCGGCACCACCACCTTCGCCCTCGCCCAGCACCTCACCGAGATCGAGCAGTTGACGGTGGTCACCAACTCCGTCCGGGTCGCCGACGTCTTCGAACGGGCGCAGCGCCAGAGCGGTGCGCCCGGCGCGACGGTGGTGCTGACCGGCGGGGTGCGGACGCCCTCCGACTCCCTGGTCGGGCCGGTCGCGGACCGGGCGATCCGCTCGCTCCACTTCGACCTGCTCTTCCTCGGCGCCCACGGCCTCTCCCCCGAGGCCGGCCTCTCCACCCCCAACCTCGCGGAGGCGGAGACCAACCGGAACTTCGTGGCCTCGGCCCGCCGTGTGGTCACCGTCGCCGACCACACCAAGTGGGGCATCGTCGGCCTGTCCACCTTCGCCGAACTGGCCGACGTGGACACCTGGGTGACCGACGCGGCGCTGCCCGCGGAGGCGGCCGAGGCCGCCCGCGAGCACGTCCGTGAGCTGATCCTCGCGGGATGAGCCGCCCTCCGGGGGAGCCTGCGGGCTGCTCCAGGGGCGCGCGCCCCTGGAGGAGCGCGCGGGTCTGCTAGCCGAGCGGGAGCTCGTAGTACTTGAGCTGCTCGTCCTCGCGGACGAAGCTCAGACCCGCCGAGAGCATCACGCGCTGGGACGGGATGTTGTCCAGGTCGGTGTTGCCGAGGAACTTGGCCACGCCCTGCTCGCGGGCGAGTTCGATCATGCGGCGGACGGCCTCGACGGCATAGCCCTGACGCCGGGCGGACTCGGCCAGGCCGTAGCCGATCTCGACGGCGCCGTCCTCGTCCGGACCGCCGTGGAAGCCGATGCCGCCGATGGCCAGGCCGTCCGAGGCCCGGCGTATCTCGTAGCCGCCGAAGGGGTGCGGGTCGCCGTAGGCCTCGGCGGCGTTGGCGAACATCCGGGCGCCCGTCCGCTCGCCCTCGGCCGGGTAGTCGGGAGCCCAGTTGTGCTCGGGACCGCGCTCGGCGGCCTCGACCTGCCGGGCCTCCGCGACGGTGAAGGGGTGCAGGACGAGACGGTCGGTCAGAAGATCTTGGTTCATGACAGGTTGACTATCACACCGATCGGACCGTCGGCCAGGGGTTTAGCTCTCAGTCGAGCCGGTCGGCGGCGCCGTCGAGGAAACGTTCCAGCATGGTCCGGTACGGCGCGATGTCGATGTCCTGCTCGGCCAGCCAGGCGTCGGAGTAGTACTTGTCGAGGTAGCGGTCGCCCGGGTCGCAGATCAGGGTGACGACGCTGCCGCGCTCCCCCGCCGCCCGCATCTCCGCGACGATCCGCAGCGCGCTCCACAGACCGGTGCCGGTGGAGGCGCCCGCCTTCTTGCCGAGCACGTTCTCCAGCACCCGCATGCCGGCGATCGAGGCCGCGTCGGGCACCCGCATCATCCGGTCGATGGCGCCGGGCACGAAGCTGGGCTCCATCCGGGGGCGGCCGATGCCCTCGATCCGCGAGCCCTGCTCGCAGACCGCCGCCGGGTCGTGGCCGGTCCAGCCCTCGAAGAAGCAGGAGTTCTCCGGGTCGGCGACGCAGATCCGGGTGTCGTGCTGGAGGTAGTGCACGTAGCGGGCGATGGTGGCGGAGGTGCCGCCGGTACCGGCCGTCGCGACGATCCAGGCGGGCTCGGGGTGCGGTTCCAGCCTCAGCTGGGCGAAGATCGACTCGGCGATGTTGTTGTTGCCGCGCCAGTCGGTGGCCCGCTCGGCGTAGGTGAACTGGTCCATGTAGTGGCCGCCGGTCTCCTCGGCCAGCCGGGCGGACACCTCGTACACCTCACCGGGATTGTCGACAAGGTGACAGCTGCCGCCCTGGAACTCGATCAGGTCGATCTTGGCGGGGCTGGTGCTCTTGGCCATCACCGCGATGAACGGCACACCGATCAGCTTGGCGAAGTACGCCTCGGAGACGGCGGTCGAGCCACTGGAGGCCTCGATCACCGGCTTGCCCGGGCGGATCCACCCGTTGCAGAGACCGTAGAGGAAGAGCGAGCGGGCGAGCCGGTGCTTCAGGCTGCCCGTCGGGTGGGTGGACTCGTCCTTGAGGTAGAGGTCGACCCCCCACCCCTCCGGGAGCGGGAAGCGCAGCAGGTGGGTGTCGGCCGAGCGGTTGGCGTCGGCCTGCACCTTGCGGACGGCCTCCTTGAGCCAGGCCCGGTAGGTGGCATCGGTACGGTCCACGTCAGCGGTCACGGCAGCCATCACGCATCTCCTCGGTTCCGCCGGGTGATCCCCGACTCCTACCGAGTGTAACAATCAATGACGATAAGTGACTGTTACGGTAACCATAGGTTCCGCTTAGAGGATCAGCCGGGCGACCCAGGGACATTCATGCGGCGAAGGGTGCGGCTGCGCCCAGCTCCGCCCGGGGAGCGGACGGCCCCGGCACGCGCCAGGGGCGCGGGCCCCGCCGGACGAACCGACGGGCCCCGCGCCCCTGTACTGCCGCCGACCGCGCCGCTACTCGGCGGCGCCGGCCTGGCTCGCGCTCCAGCCGGGCAGCTCGTACAGCCCGGTCTCGACCCGGGTGAGGTAGCCGCCCCGGCAGAGCTCCTGAAGGTCCCGGCGCGGGACGCGCGGCTCCGGACGGACGTCGTACGTCTCCCGGGCCCGCTGCCAGTCCCACTGGCCGCCCGCCGCGCGGATGGCCTCCAGGAGGCGCTGCCTGCGCTCGATTGCTCCGATGATCTGCACGGTCTCTGGTACCTCACTGCTCAAGCTCAGGGTTGTCGCGCCACGGTTCCGGTACTCCCGGGGCGAACGAATTGTACGACCACCCGGCGCCCACCGCCGGTGGAGGCGTCCGCCACCAGGGAACCTACCGGCCCTGCTCCGGGATCCGGACGCCGGTGCCGCTGACCCGCACCCGCAGGTCGTCCGTCCTGAGCTCCACCCGCAGCAGCCCCGGGCGGCCGAGGTCGGCGCCCTGGTGCAGCGTCAGCACGGCCGGCGCCGTGACCGCGCCCTGCTCGCGCAGGTACGCGCCGAAGGCGGCCGCCGCCGCGCCCGTGGCCGGGTCCTCGACCACGCCGCCGACCGGGAAGGGGTTGCGGACGTGGAAGGTGTCGGCGGACTCCCGCCAGACCAGCTGCAGGGTGACCAGGTCGAGCCCGGTCATGAAGCGGGCCAGCCGCTCGAAGTCGTAGGCGAGGTCGGCGAGCCGCTCACGGGTCGCGGCGGCGATCACCAGGTGCCGGGCACCGGCGTAGCCGATCCGGGGCGGCAGGGCCGGGTCCAGCTCCTGCGGGTCCCAGCCGAGCGCGGCCAGCGCCTCGGCGATCTCGGCCTCGGTGACGTCGACGACGTGCGGCTCGACGCTGGTCAGCGTCGCCTCCAGGGCGCCGTCGGGTCCGGCCGTGACCTCGACCGGCACCTCGCCCGCCTTGGTCCGGAACAGCACCCGGCCCGGACCGATCCGCTCGGCCAGCGCCACGGCGGCGGCCACCGTGGCGTGTCCGCAGAACGGCACCTCGGCCAGCGGGCTGAAGTAGCGGACGGCGTAGCTGCGCTCCTGCTGGTCCGCCGTCAGGAAGGCCGTCTCCGAGTAGCCGAGTTCGGCGGCGATGGCGAGCTGCTCCGCGTCGTCCAGGCCCGTGGCGTCCGGCACCACCCCGGCGGGGTTGCCGCCGGCGGGGTCGGCGGAGAAGGCCACGTAGCGCAGGATCTCGGGAGTACTCGTGGCGGTGGCGCCGGAATAAGATGTCATGCCTGGTCGCAACACCAGTCCCACCCGTACCATTCCTCACTCGCCGACAGGGAGCGCCGCGCGAGCCGACCTTGACGGTCCGTCACCGCCTCAGGAGGACCACGCGGGGCTGCGCCGGACGGGTGGGCCTTGCCCGTGCCGCCCGATATGCGGGATTTGCCCCGGTTACCGTGACGGGATGCGAAGAGCCTGCACGGTCCGTTGAGGCCGCCGACCAGCCGGCCGGGAGTACGCCTCGTGCCCGGTCCCCTGCGCGCGGGCGCCCTGCTCGCACCGCTGAGCCTGACCACGTCCCTGCTGCTCGGCACCCCGGCCCACTCACCCACCGTCCCCGGCCGGGCGCCAAGCGCCCACAGCACCTCCGGCGTGCACAGCGCACGGCCCGCTCCCCGGGGCCGGCCCCGGGCCGCCGCGCCGGCCGGCTTCCCCGCCCGCTTCACCGCGCCGTACCTGGAGACCTGGGCCTCCCCCGACGTGCTCGCACGGACCCGGCAGGCCACCGGCCTGCGGTACTTCACCCTGGCCTTCGTGGTGAGTGACGGCGGCTGCGACGGCGCGTTCGACGGCACGATCCCGGTCGACGACGCGGACTGGCTCGCCGCCGTCCGCGAGCTGCGGGCCGCCGGCGGCGACGTGATCGTCTCCTTCGGCGGGAGCGGCGGACGGGAACTCGCCCTCGCCTGCGACACGGCGGACTCGCTCAAGGCCGCCTACCGGCGGGTGGTGGACACCCTCGGCCTGACCCGGATCGACCTGGACATCGAGGGCGCCACCCTGGACGACCAGCCGGCCGACGACCGCCGCAACCAGGCCCTGGCGGAGCTGCAACGGGACTACGCGGCCGCCGGGCGCAGCCTCGCCGTGGACTACACCCTGCCGGTCAACCCCTGGGGCCTGTCCCCGAACGCGCTCGACCTGCTGACGGACGCCCGGCGCCACCGCCTCGACGTCGACCTGGTCAACATCATGACGATGGACTACGGCGAGCGCCTCGACATGGGCGACGCCGCCGTCGCTGCCGCGAACGGCCTGCACGCCCAGCTCGCGGCGCTCTGGCCGGAGCGCACCGCCGCACAACTGTGGGCGATGCAGGGCAACACCCCGATGATCGGGGTCAACGACGACGCCGACGAGACCTTCTCCCAGGACGACGCCACCCAGCTGGCCGCCTTCGCGGCGGGGAACGGCCTGCGGATGCTCTCGTTCTGGTCCCTCGGCCGGGACCGGCCCTGCCCGGCCGGGGGCGCCCCGCGCGACACCTGCAGCGAGACCGCGCAGAACCCGTACGACTACTCGCGCATCATCGGCGGCACTCCCGCACACCCCTGAGCCGCCCGGCTCGGCCGGCTCGGGCGCGCTCGGCTCAGGCCGGATCGGACCGGCTCAGGCCGGGTCGTAGTAGCGGGCCTCGAAGACGTTGCCGTCGGGGTCGGTGAAGTAGAAGGAGCGCGGCGCGTTGCCACGGGCGCCGTAGAGGTTCGTCAGGTACGGGGAGGTCGTGCCGTGCCCACCGGCGTGGAGCCGCTGGTGCAGCGCCTCGAACTCGGTCTCGGTCATCGCCAGGCAGATGTGGTTGAGCCGGTTGCCCGCGCCGCCCTCGACCCCGGTCAGCGCGTCGACCTTCGGGGCGGAGGCCACGGCCATGAGGTCCAGGATCGTCCCCGGACCGAGCCGGACACTGACGAACGGCGCCTCGCCGGCCGCGTACTCCACCGCCCGGACGGGCTCCAGGCCCATTACCTCCTGGTAGAAGGCGAGCGACCGCACCGGGTCGGCGACCCAGACGACCACGTGGTCCAGCTGATACACCATCACTGCTGCCTCTCTGCACGGCCCGGGCGTCCGCCGGCAGGCCCGGCGCGCGCGGCTCCGGGGGACGGCGCCCCCGGGTGGCCCCGCCCGGCCGGCCTGTCGGCCGGGTTCATCCCACCCTATCGGCCGCCACCGCCTGCGGGTCGTGCAGGCAGGGCTCCCAGGCCAGTTCGGCCGCGCCGACCAGGCCCGCGTGGGCGAGCTCGGCGGCGACGATCGGGACCCGGCCGCTGCGGCCCCAGAGGCAGCGGTCCGCGACCACCGCCGCCAGCCGCTCGGGGGCGGCGGCGAGCAGGTCGCGGTGCAGGCCGCTGAGCACGATCCGGTCGGGGTTGAGGATGTTGACCAGCCCGGCGAGGCCGAGCCCGAGCCGGTCGGTCACGTGGTCGACGGCGGCTCGGGCCTGCGGGTCGGCGGCGGCCGCGCGGGCGAGTTCGCGGGCCTGGTCGAGCAGCGGGCGGTCCGGGTCGGGCCGGCGGCCGGCTGCGGCGAACAGCGCCTCCGGGTCGGTCTCGGAGTTGAGGCAGCCCCGGTTGCCGCAGGGGCACGGGCGGCCCTGCGGATCGACCGTCAGGTGGCCGACCTCCATGGCCAGTCCGGCGCTGCCGGTGTGCAGCCGGCCGTCGATCACCAGCGCGCCACCGACTCCCCGGTGGCCCGAGGTGACCAGCAGCAGGTGCCGGGCGCCGCGTCCCGCGCCGTGCCGGTGCTCGGCCAGCGCGGCGAGGTTGGCGTCGTTGGCGACGGTGCTCGGCAGCGGCGTCCGGGCCCGGGGGCCGAGGTCGGCCCTGCGGAGCTGCTCGGCGAACAGGTCGGCCACCGGCGTGCCGCTCGGCCAGGCGAAGTGCAGCGCGGCCAGCGCGGCGCCGTCCGGTTCGGTCACCGGGTTGGGCAGCGCCAGGGCCGCGCCCAGGCAGCGCCGGGTGGAGGCGCGGGCGAGCTCCGCCCCGGCCAGGGCCACCGCGCGCAGCATCCGGACGGGGTCGGTGGCGGCGGGCAGCGGGAGGTGGACGGGCTCCTCCAGCCGTCCGCCGAGCCCGGCGAGGGCGATGCTGAGCCCGTCGGCGTGGATCTGCGCGGCGATCACCACCGGCCCCGACGGGTCGACGGCCAGCCGGTGCGAGGGGCGTCCGCGCCCGCCGCCGGCCGGGCTGGAGTCCACTGTGATCAGGCCGAGCGCCTCCAGTTCGGCACTGACCGCTCCGGCGGTGGCCCGGGTGACGTCGAGCGCACTGGTGAGCGCGGAACGGGTGGGCGCCTGCCCGGTGTGGACCAGTGCGAGCGCGGGGCCGAGCAGCGTACGGCCCCGGTCCGGCGCGGGCCGGCGGGCCTCGGCGGACGGCTGCGGGCTTGTGGGTGAGTGCGGCACACCCCTATTCTGACTTTGTGCCGCTACTAAACAAAACGCGCTCCCTCCCCGAAGCCGCCGATCACCCGTCCGGCCGTACCTGGAGCCCCGTCCGGATCGCCCTCACCGCCTTCTTCGCCGTCGACGGTTTCCTCTTCGCCGCCTGGGTCGTCCGGATCCCCGACATCCGGGCCCAGGTCACCGCCTCGCACAGCGCCCTCGGGCTCGCCCTGCTCTGCATCTCGGCCGGCGCCGTCGCCACCATGGCGGTGGCCGGCCGGCTCTGCGTCCGGTACGGCTCCCGGCCGGTCACCGTCGGCGCGCTCACCCTGCTCAGCCTGGCCGTGCCGCTGCCCGCGCACACCCACTCGGTGCCCGCGCTCGGCGGCGTGCTGCTGCTCTTCGGCGCGGGCTACGGCGCGGCGAACGTCGCCATGAACAGCGCCGCCGTCGAACTGGTCGTCGAACTCCGGCGCCCGGTCATGCCCAGCTTCCACGCGGGCTACAGCCTCGGCGGCCTGCTCGGCGCGGCCGTCGGCGGGCTGCTCGCCTCGCGGATCGACGCCGGCTGGGCGCTCGCGCTCAGCGGGGCCCTCGGGCTGCTGGTGACCGCCGTGGCGGGCACGGTGCTGCTGCGCGGCGCGGCCGCACCGGCCCCGACGCCGACCCCGGCGCGCCACGAGCCCCCCGCCGCCGGGGTACGCGGCGCCGGGATGCGCGGCGCCGGCTGGCTGGTCGTGCTGCTCGGGCTGACCGCGCTGTGCGACGCGTACGGGGAGGGCGCGCTGGCCGACTGGGCCACCCTGCACCTGACCGACGACGTGCACGCGAGCGCGGGCCTCGCCGCGACCGGGTACGCCGCCTTCGCGTTCGCGATGACGGCCGGCCGGCTCGCCGGCACCTGGCTCTCCATCAGGGCCGGGCAGACCAGGGTGATGCTGGTCGGCGGGCTCACGGCGGGCGCCGGGATGCTGACCGGTGCCTTCGCGCCGACCGTCCCGGTCGCGCTGGCCGGGCTGGGGCTGGTCGGCCTCGGGCTGGCCAACATCTTCCCGCTGGCCATCGCCCGGGCCGGGGCGGTCGGCGGCCCGCAGGGCGTGGCGACGGCGTCGACGCTCGGGTACGCCGGGATGCTGATCGGGCCGCCGGTGATCGGGTTCCTGGCGGACGCGGCGAGCCTGCCGGTCGCCCTGAGCACCGTCGCCGGGACCTCCGCGCTGGCCGGTCTGCTCGCGGTCGCCGTCCGGCGCGGCTTCACCGGACGGCCCTGAGGGCCGCCGTGGGAGGATCATCGCAAGAGCTGTGCGACCAGCCGGCGCACCACGGTGGACGGGACGAGCGATGACGGTTCAGGTACTGCGCGCGGGGGAGCGCCCGGCCAGCCCGTGGCTGAACGGCGGCGGAGTCACCCGCGAGGTGGCGGGATTCCCGGCGGGCGCGGGCCTGGCCGACTTCGACTGGCGGGTCAGCCTGGCCGACGTCGCCCAGGGCGGCCCGTTCTCCCGGTTCACCGGCGTGGACCGGGTGATCACGGTCGTCCAGGGCGCGGGCATGGCCCTGACCGTCGCCGGGACGGAGCACGAGCTCGCGCAGCCGTACCGCCCGTTCGCCTTCCCCGGCGACGCGGAGACCGACTGCCGGCTGCTCGGCGGCCCGGTGGTCGACTTCAACGTGATGACCCGGCGCGGGCGGGCGACCGCCGAGGTGGAGATCGCGGACTTCCAGCGCGAGATCGAGGTGCCCGAGGGCGCGGTGCTGCTGCTGGTCTGCCTGGCCGGGACGGCCGAGCTCGGCGCCGCCGACCTGCGGCTCGGCCCGCTGGACGCGGCGCTGCTGAGCAGCGGCTACGACGACCTGCTCCGGGTGGACGGGGTCGCCGCCGTGGTGACGATCCGCCGGGCCGGCTGAGATGCGGGTCCTGGTCACCGGGGCGTTCGGCTTCGTCGGCGGCGCGGTCGTCCGTTGCCTCGCCGAGGCCGGGCACGAGGTCTGGGCCCTGACCCACCGGCCGCCGGGCACCGAGCCGCCGAAGCTCCCGGTCGGCCGGGTCTGGCACGCCGACGTCCGGGACGCCCGGGCGCTGCGGCCCGCCCTGGACGGGGTCGGAGCGGTCTGCCACCTGGCGGCGCTGACCAACGGACGGCTGTCCGGCGCCCGGGAGCAGCAGTACTGGGACGTCAACCTCGGCGGCACCACCGCCCTGCTGGACGCCTTGGCCGCCCGGCCGGGCGCGGACACCCCGCCCACCGTGGTGCTCGGCTCGACGGCGGCGGTCTACGGCTCCCCCGAGCACCAGCCGATCACCGAGGACACCCCGCCCGCGCCGGGGAACCCGTACGGCGCGTCCAAACTCGCCGCCGAGCACCTGCTCCGGCAGCGGGCCGCCTCCGGCGAGGTCGGCGCCGTCGTCCTGCGCTGCTTCAACGTCGGCGGTACGGGCGACCGGGACGAGGCCCGGATCATCCCGAAGGCCCTGGCCGTGGCCGCCGGGGACCACCCGCACCTGGAGCTGAACGGGGACGGCCGTACCGTCCGGGACTTCGTCCACGTCGACGACCTCGCGCGGGCGTACGCGCTGGCGCTCACAGCCGTGCCCGCGCCCGGGGGCCGGGTGTACAACGTCGGCGCCACCCCGGCGAGCATGCGGGAGATCGTCGCGGTCGCCGAGCGGGTCACCGGCCGGGCCGTGCCGCTGGTCCGCCGCCCGGCCCGGCCGGAGGCCCCCAGGCTGGTGGCCGACACCACCCGGATCACCCGCGAACTGGGCTGGCGGGCCGAACGCTCGGACCTGGAGCGGATCGTCCGGGACGCCTGGGAGTCCCGCCGGCCCTAGGGTCTGTCAGCCCGTCGGCAGCAGCAGTTCGGCGACCGCGCCGCCGGACGGGTCGTTGCGCAGCCGCAGGGTGATGCCGAGGGCCTCGGCATGGCCCTGGGCGATGGTCAGGCCCAGGCCGTGGCCGTGCCCGCGCTCGCGGGCGCCGGTGCGGAAGCGCTGCGGGCCCTCGCTCAGAATGTCCTCCGGGTAGCCGGGCCCGTGGTCGCGGACGGTGAGCGTCGGGCCGTCCACCTGTACCTGGACGGGTGCGCGGCCGTGCCGGTGGGCGTTGGCGACCAGGTTGGCGACGATCCGGTCGAGCCGGCGCGCGTCCGTGGTGACGACGGCGTCGGCGACGATCAGCAGCTCGGCCGCCGAGCCGGTGGCCGCCACCATCCGGGTCACCACCGGCCCGAGCGGGACGGCCGCCAGTTCGGGGCGCTCGGCGCGGGCGTCCAGCCGGGAGACCTCCAGCAGGTCCTCGGTGAGGCTGCAGAGCACCCGGACCCGGTCCCGGACCAGCTCGGTGGGCCGGCCCGGCGGCAGCAGTTCGGCCGCCGTGAGCAGTCCGGTGAGCGGTGTGCGCAGCTCGTGCGCGACGTCGGCGGTGAAGCGTTGCTCACCGGCCAGCTTGCTGCTCAGCACCGCCGACATCGAGTCCACCGCCGCCGCCAGCTCGGCGACCTCGTCGCGCGGGCGGCCCAGCGAGCCGATCCGCGCCGCCAGGTCGCCCTGGGCGATGGTGCGGGCCGTCCGGGCGGCGATCCGCAGGCGGCGGCTGATCCGGTCGGCGGCGAGGACTCCGGCCAGCACGGTGACGGCCACCGAGAGCGCGGCCGAGATCAGCACGCTGCGGTCCAGTTCGGCGATCGCCGTCTCGTCGGCGCTGTACTCCAGCCGGACGGAGAGCACTCGGACCGGGCCCGCCGCGCCCCCGCCGATTCCGGCGGCGGCCCACATCGCGGTACCGCGCGGGCCGGGGCCGAGCTGCGATCCCTGGTGTCCGCGCGCGGCCAGCCCGCGCAGCGCCGGGGGCAGCGCCGGGTCGTCCAGCGCGGCGTTCCAGCCGACCAGGTCACCGGTGCGGTCGTAGCCGGTCAGCACGGACTCCAGGGCGTTCGCCGCCGAGCGCCGGGCCTGCTCGGCGTGCTGGCGGACGGACGCCCGGTGGACCAGCACCCCGACGGTGAGCGCCACCAGCAGGGAGACCAGGGCGACGGTGGCGGCGATCTGCCGCCGCAGGGTCATCCGGACCGCCGCAGCTTGTAGCCGAAGCCCCGGATGGTCTCGATCCGGGCGGCCCCGATCTTGGCGCGCAGCCGCTGCACGTGGACGTCCACCACCCGGCTGTCGGCGCCCCAGGAGTAGTCCCAGACACGTTCGAGCAGGGTCTGCCGCTCCAGCACCACACCGGGCGCGGCGGTGAACTCCAGCAGCAGCCGCAGTTCGGTCGGCGTGAGCGGCACCTGCCGCCCCGCGACCCGGACCTCCATCGCGCCGGTGTCCACCTCCAGGCCGTCGATCACCCGGACGGTCCGCTCGGAGGGAGCGGCGGCCGGGGCCGGGGCGGTGTCCGCAGCGGTCTCCGGTCCGGCGGCGGCCGGCCGGGGCGGCAGGCCGGTACGGCGCAGCACCGTCCGGATCCGGGCCACCAGGACGGCGCTCTCGAAGGGTTTGGTGATGTAGTCGTCGGCCCCGGCCTCCAGGCCCGAGATGACGTCGATCGGGTCGGTGCGCGCCGACATCATCAGGATCGGGAGCTGGCTCTCCTCCCGGATCCGGCGGCAGAGGCCGACGCCGTCGAGCAGCGGGAGCATCACGTCGAGCAGCAGGATGTCCGGCGGCTGGGCGCGGAAGTGCTCCAACCCCTCCAGCCCGTCGGCGGCCGTGTCGACCGGGAAGCCGTAGCGTTCGAGTGCCATCCGGGTGGCCTCGCGGATCACCTCGTCGTCCTCGACCAGCAGGATGCGGGGGGCGGGGGTGGTGGTCATCAGGGCGACCTCACGGGGGCTGGTGTGCGCGCGGCCGGGGCGCCGGAGACCTGCGGCTCCGGGTGGTCGGTCGTGGCGACCCCCTCCGGTACGGCGGAGGGCGACGCGGCGGACGGGGTCACGGAGGTGCCGGGCGGGCAGTCGGGGGCGCCGGGCGCCGGGTCGGTGCCCTTGATCCGGCGGTCCACGACGGCCAGTACCCCGGCGGTCCACTGGTAGGTGGTGTCGGTGCGGGTGTTCGGGCCGTTGGGCTCGTGCACGACGAGGTTCTGGCCGACGGTGTCGGCGGTGAAGCCGGGCAGCACGGGGATGTCCAGGACCGGCAGGATCCCGTGCTCCTTCAGGGCGTAGACGTGCAGGTAGGCACGCTCGGAGCCGGTCAGCACCGCCGTGATCAGCTCCTCCCGGCCGTCCCCGCCGAGGTCGCGGTACCGCTCGGGCTGGACCAGGCAGCCCGGGCAGCCGTCCAGCGCGGCCCGTTCGTCCGACCGCAGGGCCGGGTCCTTGGCCAGGACGGTACGGGCTCCGACACCGCGCAGGTCGTCCCCCGGCACGGTGATCCCCGGCACGGGGGACGGCGCCGGCCGGCCCGCCGTCGCCTCGGGGGTGGGCGTGGGGGTGGTCACGGCCGCCGCCCAGAGCGGCTCCGGGCTGGGGTGGACGGCGACCGGGCGGACCGGGCCGGCGTCGTGCAGCTGCCCGGCGTCGGAGCAGCCGGCGACCGACGCGACCGCGAGCACCGCCAGGACGGCGCCCCGCCCCAGGGCGGTCCGGCTGAACCATGTCCTCACGTGGGTGTGTGCCTCTCCGGGCTGCGGGCCGTGGCCGGGTGATCGGTGATCAGTTGATTGGTTGATCAGTCTGCGGCATGCCCGGGTGGGGCGGTCGGCCGGGGTCAACCGGGTACGGCGGGCAACCGGCCGGGTGGGCCGGTCAGCCGGACCCGGCCGGCAGCAGGTCCGCGAAGACGATGATGTTGTCGCTGTAGTGCCCGTTGCCGCCCAGCGTCCCGCCGCAGGTGATCAGCCGGAGCTGCGCGGTGTCGGTCTCCCCGTACACCAGTTGGGTCGGGAACCCGCTCTTGGGGAACTCCCTCAGCTCGCGGACCCGGTAGGACACCGTGCTGCCGTCCTGGCGGCGGATGTCGATCCGGTCGCCCGGCTTCAGCTTGAGCAGGCGGCCGAAGACCGCCGGGCCCTTGCGGGTGTCCAGGTGGCCGAGCAGGACGGCCGGGCCGGTCTGGCCCGGGGCCGGGCCGTTGCGGTACCAGTCGACCTGCCCCGGCTGGTCCAGCGGCGGCACCTCCACCGTCCCGTCGGCGTTCAGGCCGCCGGACTCGACGGGGGCGTCGACGCCGATCCCGGGGATCACCAGCCGGACCGGCGGTGCGACCGGCGGGTCGGCGGACCGGGACGGGTGCGGCGGCAGGGACGACTGCGGGCCGCCCGTTGGCAGTGCGGCCTGGCCCGAGACGGAGATCCGGACCGGCGGCGGGTCGGGGGTGCAGCCGAGGACGACCACACCGAGGGTGAGGGCGAGTGCGCCGGCCGACGCGGCCGGCGCCCACAGGGGGCGCCGGCCACGACGACTCCGGCTAGCCCCGTGCGCCGGCACGGCGACGCGCGAAGGCGAAGCCGAGACCCGCCACACCGACGGCGGCCAGCCCGGACCCGGCGACCATGGTGCCGGTGGACGGACCGGTCTCGCCCTCGCCCGTCTGCGCACCGCCCTTGGGGACCACCCGGACCTGGGCCGACCCGGAGCCGGCGACACCGCCCGCCGCGGGCGCCGCCGCGGGCGCACCGGAGACAACGGGGCCGGACGCACTGCCCGACTCGCTGGGAGCCACGCTCGGTCCCTTGGAGGGCGCGGCGGACGGCGTCCCGTCGGCGAAGGCCGCCGAACCGGAGAGCGCCACGACACCGGCGACACCGAACGAGACCAGCGCGAGGCGCACGGTGCGCCGGACGGCCTTGGCGGGTGACGTCTGGATAGCTGACATGGAGAGTCCTTACGAGTGCTCGCCACCCCCGGCCCGGTGGCCGGGAGTTGGTGAGACAGACGTTAGGAAGCCCAGTTCACGGTGCGCGGCCGGCTCTGTAACGGCCACCGGCCGACTCTGTAACAGTCCTCCCGGCACCCATCGGCGGTGACGCCCGGTCAGCCCCGCTGCTCCCCCGGCAGCCGCAGGTCCCATCCCACCAGGTCGCGCAGCTGCGCGGCGGTGACGCCGTCCGGGACGGGGTTCGGCGGGTCGTGGCGCAGCGGCGGGTGCCAGCCGTCGGCGGCCGTCCAGCTGCGCACCACCTTGGCCGGGGCGCCCGCGACCACGGCGTGGTCGGGCACCTCGCCGCGCACCACCGACCCGGCGGCGACCACCACGTTGCGGCCCAGCCGGGCGCCGGGCAGGATCACCGCGCCGGTGCCGATCCAGGAGCCGGCGCCGATCTCGACGGGCTCGTTGCGCGGCCACTGCTTGCCGATCGGCAGGTCGGTGTCGTGGTACGAGTGCGCGGTGTCGGTGATGTAGACGTACGGGCCGGTCCACACGTCGTCGCCGAGCACGATCGACTGGTGCCCGACGATGTGGCTGCCGCGCCCGATCACGCAGCCGCCGCCGATCCGCACGACCGGCTCCGGCCCGAGGTCGAGCCCGGGCAGGAAGCCGGCCGAGATGGTGACCCGCTCGCCGATGATGGCGAACGGCCCGATGGTGATCCACTGCTCGTTGAAGACCGCGCCGAGCGGGAAGGCCAGCTTCGTCCCGTCCCCGAGCTCCCGGAACCGGTACGGCCCGGGGCTCTGGTTGGACACCGCCGCGACGCCCTGCACCCAGCGCCAGCACCGGTGCACCAGCCACCCGGCGGCACGGCGCCCTCGGGAGCGGGCGGCGGTCAGGGGCGTACGGACGTTCGGCATGCGCTCACGCTATCGGCCGTACCGGGCGGCCGGTTCACGGACCGAGCAGGGAGGGAGCAACATCACACGGCGGCCCACGGCGCCGGGCGGCGCTCCAGGAAGGCCCGCATGCCCTCCTGCGCCTCCGGCGAGCCGAACAGCCGGGCCGACTGGAGGACGCGCTCCTCGGCGTCCCGGTCGAAGGAGGCCGCCACCTCCGCGTTGGCCAGCCGCTTCGACTCGGCCAGGCCCTGCGGCGAACCGAGCCGGACGGCGTCCAGCACCGTCTTGAGCACGGCCGCCGGGTCCTCGGCCGCCTCGGTGATCAGGCCGATCCGGGCGGCCTCGGCGGCGTCGAAGGTCTCGCCGGTCAGGTAGTAACGGGAGACGGCGCGCGAGGTCAGCTTGGGGCGCAACGGGAGCGAGATCACGGCGGGGGCCAGGCCGAGCCGGACCTCGGTGAACGCGAAGGTGGAGAGCGGCCCGGCGATCACGATGTCGGCCGCGCCGAGCAGGCCGAGCCCGCCCGCCCGGACGTGTCCGTCGACGACCGCGATCACCGGCTTCGGGCAGTCCACGATCGCCCGCTGGATGTCCACCAGGCCGCGCGGCCCGACCGTCGGGTCACTGCCGGTGGCCTCGGAGAGGTCCGCCCCCGCGCAGAACACCTTGCCGGTGTGCCCGAGCACCACCGCCCGCACGGCCGGGTCGGCGGCGGCGTCCGCCAGCCCCTTCTTCAGCTCGGCCATCAGCCGGGTGGAGAGGGCGTTGCGGTTGTGCGGGGAGTCCAGCTCCAGGGTGGTCACGGCGTCGGCGCTGGTGATACGGACGAACGGTACTTCGCGGGTCATCGCGGCTGGCCTGCTTTCCGGCTGAGGGTAGGTCGGAGGGCACGGGCGGCACCGGGTACCGGGCCGCCCCGGAGGACTCTGGCACGCCACCCGCCCCCCGATCCAGGCCCCACCGGAAAACCCCAGGTCAGCGGCCGCGCCACTCGGGCGGCATGCGTCGCCATGACCACCGGCCGCCTGCTCCCGCTCGCACCCTCTCGCACCCCCTCGCACCCCGGACCCACGGGACGGGCCGGCGGCCGATCGTGGCCGGCGGCCGTGGTCAGGTGACCGGGACGGCGACCGGGGCCGCCGCCGCGGAGCGGCGCCCGGACCAGCGGACGGCCGGGGCCATCGCCAGACCGCAGAGCGCGAACAGGCCGCCGAGCACGGCCCAGCCGAGCAGCCCGTTGCCGATCACCGCGCCGGTGACCAGCGCGGGACCGAACATCATGGCCGCCGACTGCCCGGTGTTGAAGACGCCCTGGTACGCGCCGTGGGCGCCTTCGCCCGCCAGACCGTAGCTGAGCGCCCAGCCGCCCGCCTGGGAGTACACCTCGCCGAGCCCCTGGAGGGCGACACCGGCGACCACCAGGAGGGCGGCGGCCGTGCCCGGCACGCCGTGCGCGAGACCGAGCACCAGGCAGGAGGCGGCGATCAGCAGCCCGCCCCGGCCGAAGACCCGGGCCGCCGCGCCAGCCTCCTCGGTGCCCCTGGTGGCCCGGACCTGGAGGGCCACCACCATCACCATGTTGACCATCAGGGAGCCCGCGACCATCACCCTGGGGGCCGCGGTGTGCCGGGCGATCCAGAGCGGCACGCCGACCTCGATCATGGCGAACTGCAGGCACAGCACGCCGTTGAGCGCGGTCACGGCGAGGAAGGGCAGATTGCGCAGCGCGGGGTTGCGGCCGGTGCCCGCGTCCGGCTCCGCCCCGGCGGCAGCGGCGGCCACCTCCTGGGCCCGGGCGGCGACCTGGACGGTCAGGAACATCACCGCGACGACGGCGAAGGAGACCGCGTCCGCGAGGATCGCCGCGACGTACGCGGCCCGGGTGTCCGACTGCAGGGCGAGCGCCGCGAGCGCGGTGCCGACTCCCATCCCGACGTTGGTGACGACGCGGAGGTAGGCCCGTCCGGCGACCCGGCGGTCGGCGGGCAGCACCTCCGCGTACAGGGCGTTGCGCACGGCCGACGAGCCACGGTCGAGCGCCGTGACGACGCAGGCGAGCAGGACGAAGGCGGTGAACCGGTGCACCAGCACGTACCCGACGGTGCCGGCCGCCTCCGCCGCCACCAGGACGACCAGCACCGGCTTGCTGCCCCAGCGGTCGGCGGCCCACCCGGCCGGGATGCCGGCCAGCACGCCGCACAGTCCGGCGGCGGTGAGCCCGACACCGACCTGGGCGACGCCGAAACCGAGCATCTGGGTGAAGAAGAGGGCGCTGAGCGTCATCATCAGCCCGTTGCCCAGGGTGTTGACCAGGGTGATCGCGGCGAGCCGCCGGACGATCGGGTCGGGGTGCAGCAGACGGGAGGGGTGCGGAGTGGTCATGGGCCGATCACAACGACTACTGGCCGCTCGCGGAATTGATTTAGGCTATGCCTGACTGATGGGGGTTCAAATGCACCGATTCCGCCTGGGCCTCGACGACCTCGCCTCCGCGTCGTTCGCCTGCTCGCCGCTCCAGGAGGCGGTGCTGAGCCTGCGGATGTGGAAGCACCCGGGGGTGTACACCTGGCAGTCCGCGTGGTTCGAACGGATCCGGCCGGAGTTCGAGCGTCTCGACACCGGCTTCCTGTGCTCGCTGGTCGCCACCGGCAACCGTTACGTCCCGGACTTCCTGACGCCGCGTCCGACGACACCCTTCCCCGACTTCCACGCCGAACTCGCGGTCGTGCGGGCCACCGGCCCCGAGCGGCTGGCGGGCGAGCTGGAGCGCACCTTCCTGCCGCACGACCGCGAACTCCCGGCGGTGCTGGCGGCGGGCCTCACCGACCCGGCGCGGCTGCTGGCGCGGATCGCCGACGCGGTCGAGGAGTACTGGGAGCGCTGCCTCGCCCCGGGCTGGTGGCCGCGCGCCCGCGCGGTGCTGCACGCCGACATCGTCCACCGCTCCCGGATCCTGGCCGAGCGCGGCGCGGCGGCGCTCTTCACCGACCTCGACGGGCGGCTGCTCTGGGCGGACGGCGTACTGACGATCCGCAAGGACTGGGGCCCCGACGACACCGACGTGACGGTCGACCGGCGCGGGCTGGTCTTCACCCCGACCTGCTTCGCCCGGGGGGCCCTCACCTCGATCAGCGCCGATCACCCGCCGATGATCACCTACCCGGCGCGCGGCCAGGCCGCGATGGCGGGCACCCCGCAGCCCCCGCCCACCCCGCTCGCCCTGGAACAGCTGCTCGGCGCACCGAAGGCCCGGCTGCTGGCCATGC
The DNA here is from genome assembly GCF_039529945.1 of Kitasatospora kazusensis. NCBI lineage: Bacteria > Bacillati > Actinomycetota > Actinomycetes > Kitasatosporales > Streptomycetaceae > Kitasatospora > Kitasatospora kazusensis. The sequence goes on from NZ_BAAANT010000032.1 coordinate 73,621, forward strand.
TCGGCGAACCCGCCTGCACGACGGACCTGGCCGCCCGGCTCGGCGTCACCCCGGGCGCGGTCAGCCAGCACCTGGGCGTCCTGTTCGCCACCCGCCTGGTGACCCGGGCCCGCCACGGCCGCATGGTGCTGTACGCCCGCAGCCCGCTCGCCGACGAGTTGTACGGCTGAGACCGCCGGGGCGCTTCTCCGCAGGGGCACCCGGGGACACTCCCCCGGGTGCCCCCGAACCGTTGCCCCCGGAGCCGCTACCGCGAGGCCAGCGACGCCAGTCGCCGCGCCGCCCGGTAGTCCCGCATGACCTGCGCGAACGTGGTGTGCCCCTGCGTGGTGCGGGCGAACGCCCGCCACGCCGGGGTGACCAGGCAGACCGCCGCGTGGAACAGGTACGGACGGCGCTCGAACGCACCCAGCATCACCTTGCCCGCCCGCATCTCGACCCCCAGCCCGGCCTTGATCGCGAAGGCGTAGTTGAGCGCCTGCCGCCGCACGTCCGCCGACGCGCCCGCCTCGGCGACCTTCACGGCCCACTCCCCCGCCAGCCGGCCCGACCGCAGCGCGTACGAGATGCCCTCGCGCGTCCACGGCTCCAGCAGGCCGGCCGCGTCCCCGGCGACCAGCACCCGGCCCCGCGAGAGCGGCGAGTCCTCGGTGCGGCAGCGGGTCAGGTGCCCGGACTCGATGCTGGGCGGGAAGCCGGACAGGCCCAACTGTCCGATGTAGTCGGCCAGGTACTGCTTGGTCCGCTCGCCGTCGCCGCGCGCCGAGATGACGCCCACGGTGAGCGTGCCGGAGTCGGTCTTCGGGAAGACCCAGCCGTACGAGCCCGGCAGCGGCCCCCAGTCGAGGTGGATCCGCCCGGCCCAGGCCCGGGAGACCGACTCGGGCACCGGGATCTCGGCCTCCAGGCCCAGGTCGATCTGGTCGAACGTCACCCCGACGTGCCGCCCGACCCGGCTCGCGCTGCCGTCCGCACCGACCACCGCACGGGCCTCGACCCGCCGCCCGTCGGCGGTGGTGACGGTGACCGTGCGCCGGTCGCCGCCCTGCTGCTCGACCCCGGTCACGGTGACGCCGGTGACCAGCACCGCGCCGGCCTGCTCGGCGGCCTGCACCAGGCGCAGGTCGAACTCGTCGCGGTTGACCAGCCCGAAGAGCATCCGCTGCGAACGCCTGGTCCGGGTGAAGCGTCCGGTCAGCGCGAAGGTGACGGCGTGGATGCGGTCCTGCAGCGGCAGCTTGAAGTCCGGCGGCAGGCTGTCCCGGGACGGGCCGATGATGCCGCCGCCACAGGTCTTGTACCGGGGGTGTTCGGCCTTGTCGAGGAGCAGTACCCGCCGCCCCTGGGTGGCCGCCGCGTAGGCGGCGGAGGAGCCGGCCGGACCGGCGCCGACGACCACCACGTCCCAGACGCCGTCGAGGGCGTCGGGCTTGCCGTCGGAGGCTTCGGAGCCGGCGGAGATGTCGTTGCGGTCCTGGCCGAGGGAGCTACCGGAGTCAGTCACGACCACCAATCCTAGTCCGCGTCACCCACCCGGCCGCCAAGCCTTGCTCGGGTGGGTCCGCCGGGGCCGTCCGCCTATGATCGGAAGATCACCCGTAGTGCTCCCCGAACACCCCTCGGAGAAGTTGATGACCCAGCAGCCCCTGGCGGCGGCCGTCCGATCCCTGATGCCGCGAGCCAAGGCCGACCTGGCCGAGCTGGTGGCCTTCCCGTCCGTCGCGGACCCCCGGCAGTTCCCGGTCGAGGAGTGCGAGAAGGCCGCCCGCTGGGTCGCGGACGCCTTCGCCGCGGAGGGGCTGACGGGCGTTCAGGTGCTCGACACCCCCGACGGCACGCAGTCGGTCTACGCCGAACTGGCGGGCCCGGCGGGTGCGCCGACGGTACTGCTCTACTCGCACTACGACGTGCAGCCGCCGATGGACGCGGCCTCCTGGCAGAGCCCGCCGTTCGAACTCACCGAGCGGGACGGCCGCTGGTACGGCCGCGGCGCGGCGGACTGCAAGGGCAACATCCTGATGCACCTGACGGCCCTCCGGGCCCTGCGCGAGGTGGACGGCGGCCTCCCGGTCGGCCTGAAGGTGATCGTCGAGGGCTCGGAGGAGCAGGGCACCGGCGGACTGGAGCAGTACGCCGAGGCGCACCCCGAGCTGCTCGCCGCCGACGTGATCGTGATCGGCGACACCGGCAACTTCGCCGCCGGCCTGCCGACCGTGACGGCCACCCTGCGCGGCATCACCGAGGTCGAGATCGCCCTCACCACCCTCGCGGGCAACCTGCACTCGGGCGCCTTCGGCGGCGCCGCGCCGGACGCGCTCCAGGCGCTGATCCGGGTGCTGGGCACCCTGCACGACGAGCACGGCGACGTCACGGTGGACGGGCTGCGCGCCGACCAGGTGTGGCAGGGCGTCGAGTACACCGAGGAGCAGTTCCGGGCGGACGCGAAGGTGCTGGACGGGGTCGCCCTGACCGGTACCGGCACCGTGGCGGACCGGCTCTGGGCCCGCCCGTCGGTGACCGTGCTCGGCATCGACGCGCCGGGCGTGGTCGGCGCGGCCTCCGCCGTCCAGTCGAGCGCCAAGGCGAAGGTCAGCCTGCGGATCCCGCCGGGCATGGACCTGGACGAGGCGCAGGACGCACTGGTCGCGCACCTGGAGGCGGCCGTCCCGGGAGGCGTGCGGGCGACCGTCACCCGGCTCAGCGGCGGCAGGCCGTTCAGCGCGGACACCTCGGGCCCGGCGTACGAGGCGATGGGCGAGGCCATGCGCGAGGCGTTCGGCACCGACATGGTGGTCTCCGGCATGGGCGGCTCGATCCCGCTCTGCAACACGCTGCGCACGCTCTACCCGCAGACCGAGATCGTGCTGATCGGCGTGGAGGAGCCGACCACCCAGATCCACGCCGTCAACGAGAGCGTCGACCCGCTGGAGCTGGAGCGGATGGCCCTCACCGAGGCGCTCTTCCTGCGCCGCTACGCGAAGTCGGCCGGGCAGGCCTGAGCCCGGCGGGTCTGAACCCGGCGGCCCTGAGCCCGGCGGGCCGGAGGCGCGCCGCCGCCGCGTAGACGGTCGCCCCGACGGCGAACCCGGCGCCGGCGCCGAAGCAGAACTCCGCGACCGGCTCGCGCTCCGCCCGGGCGAGCCGGTGCACCACCCCTGCGGCGGTCGCGGCGGCGAGCATCGCGACACCGGTGCGGCGCGCCCCCGGGCCGGGGCCCGCCGCACCGGCCTGCCGCGCACCGCCCGCCGCACCGACCGCTGCACCGGCCACCGCGTGGGCCGCCCGCCGGGCGACACAGGCGAGCCCGAGCAGCGAGGTCCCGTACTGGAGCACCGTGTACAGGGGCACCCCGGCGAGCCGGCGGTCCAGCACCGGCAGCATCCGGACCCCGGCCCGCCCCTCATGGGTGAAGGCGTCCCAGCCCACATGGGTGGCCGCCCCGACGGCCGCCGAGACGGCGAACCACCCGATCCGGCGGTTTCGCCCCCCCGAAGGTGCGGTCAGCACCTGCGCGGCCCCGGCCCAGCGGGCGGGCAGCAGGGCGACCACCGGCTCCCGTACCAGCCCGTGCCAGAGCGCCACCAGCCCCCCGGCGAGCAGCACGTCGGCGGTCGGCACCGCCCACCACCGGTGCGTCAGCCCGCCGCAGCCGTACGCACCGGGCAGCAGTGAGTCGGCGAAGAACGGCACGTCCGGCGCCATCGACCCGGCGACCAGTCCCGAGACCACCAGTGCCCCCCGGCCCGTCGCCCCCCGCAGCAACGGCAGCACCGCGGCAGGATGGCTGAGCGTGAACGGCATGCCCCCATCCTGCCCCGGGGCGCGTGCGGGTACCTCCCGGCCGAAGGCGAGGCGAGGACCGCGCCCGGCTCACCCCACCGCGGTCGGCACCCCCGCCTCCAGGTACCGCAGCTCACCGTGCTCCCGCGCCGACAACGCCGCCTTCAGCCGCCGCAGCCGTCCGGGCGGCAGCAGCGCGGCGGCCTCCTCCGGGGTCACCAACCGCCAGCCGCGCAGTTCCTCCGGCGGCAGCCGCAGCGCGGCCAGCGCGGCCGTGTCGAGCTGCCCACCGTCGTACATCAGCCGCAGGCCGCCCCGGCGCGGGCCGGTCCGGGGCTCCCAGTCGACGGCGAGCAGCCGCAGCGAGGAGGTCTCCAGCCGGAGTCCGAGCTCCTCCGCCACCTCCCGCTGGGCGGCGTCCGTCGGGGCCTCGCCGCGTTCGACCACCCCGCCGGGGAACTCCCAGGACGGCTTGTAGACCGGGTCGACCAGCAGCACCCGGCCCTGGCCGTCGAAGAGCAGGACGGCGGCGGCGACGGTGTCGCCCGTGCTGTCGGCGCTCTGCACGATCGGGCAGCGGGCCGTGCCGTCCTTGATCAGCTCGGCCAGGCGTTCGGCGGTCTGCCCGGGGGTGAGTCCGCCGGTGTCGACGAGCCGGGCGTCCCGGGCCAGCCAGCGTCTGGCCAGCCGGTACTGCGGCAGGTGCTCGCGGCACCAGCTGCGGACCCGCTCGCTGCCCTCCGGATCCCCGGGGCACTCGTCACGGGCCGCGATCCGCTCGTGCAGGATCGTTTCGGCAGGGTCCAGGACGAAGTGGTGCACCGCCAGCCCACGGGCCGCGAGCGCGCCGAAGATCTCGTCCCGGTAGTCCTCGCGCAGCAGCGTCATCGGCACCACCAGCGGGCCGGGCACCTCCGCGAGCAGCGCCGCCGCGACCTCCGGCACCAGACGCCGCCAGGACGGCAGGTCCTGGAAGTCGGAGACCGGCGCCATCCGGTCCGCGGGCAGCACCCGGCACAGCCCCTGGCCCACCAGCTCCGGGTCGTACAGCAGGCTTCCGGGCAGCAGTTCCACCAGCTCGCGACAGGCGCTGGTCTTGCCGGCGCCGAACGTGCCATTGACCCAGACGATCACAGCATCCCCCTTCGCTTCCGCCCCGGCGCCGTCCGCGCCGGGCGGTGCGGACCGTACGCACCGGACCGCCGCCACCCCAGGTGCTACCCGCCCCGGGCCCGTGCCCATACCTCGCCCCCGCCGCACCGTCGCTTCCCGGCCGTACGGCACATGCGGCCGGATCCGGCGGCCGACCGGCGGCCGACCGGTCCGGGGCCCGCTCCGGGGCCCGGGCGGCCGCGCGGAGCGGAAGGCGCACCACCGCCACTTCTGCCGCACCCGGCCACCGCGCCCGGCCACCGCGCCCCCGGGCGGCCCGTGCCCGCCGGGCCGGCCGGAGCCGCCCTCAGGCCAGGTCGAGCAGTTGCTTCTTCAGTACCTTGCCCATCGCGTTGCGCGGGAGTTCCGCCACCAGCACCACCCGCCGCGGGCGCTTGTGCACCGAGAGCCGCTCGGCGACGAAGGCCGTCAGCTGGTCGCCCGTCACCGCGCCGTCCGCGACCACGTAGGCGACCACGGCCTGGCCGAGGTCCGGGTCGGGTGCGCCGACGACCGCCGCGTCGGCGACCGCCGGGTGGTCGCGCAGCGCCGACTCCACCTCGCCCGCGCCGATCCGGTAGCCGCCGCTCTTGATCAGGTCCACCGAGGCGCGGCCGACGATGCGGTGGAAGCCGTCGGGGCCGATCACGGCGACGTCCCCGGTGCGGAACCAGCCGTCCGCCGTCCAGGACTCCGCGTTGGCGTCCGGCCGGTTCAGGTAACCGGCGAACAGGGTCGGCCCGGCCACCTGGAGCTCGCCGACCGTCTCGCCGTCGTGCGGGACGGCGGTGCTGTCCTCGCCGACCAGCCGGGTGCGGACGCCGTCCAACGGCAGTCCGACGCTGCCGGGGCGGCGCTCGCCGTCGGCCCGGGTGCTCACGGTGATCAGCGACTCGGTCATCCCGTACCGCTCGACCGGAGCCCGCCCGGTGAGGGCGGCCAGCCGTTCGAAGACCGGGACGGGCAGCGGCGCGCTGCCCGAGACCAGCAGCCGGGCCGAGGCGAGCGCCTGCGCCGATTCGTGGTCGGCCGCCACCCTCGACCAGACGGTCGGCACCCCGAAGTACAGGCTCCCGCGCGCCCCGGCGTACGCCTCGGGTGTGGGGCGCCCGGTGTGCACCAGCCGACTGCCGGTCCGCAGCGCGCCCAGCACCCCGAGCACCAGCCCGTGCACGTGGAACAGCGGCAGTCCGTGCACCAGGGTGTCCTCGGCGGTCCACTGCCAGGCGGCGGCGAGGGCGTCCAGGTCGGCGGCGACCGCGCCGCGCTGGATCAGGGCGCCCTTCGGGGCGCCGGTGGTACCGGAGGTGTAGAGCACGAAGGCGGTGCGCTCCGGCGCGGGCTCCGCGAACGAGCCCCCCGAGTGCGCGTCGAGCTCCACCCGGAAGGTTTCGACCCCCTCGACGGGCGCGTCACCGCCGCCGACCGCCAGCAGGCTCGCCCCCGAGTCACCGAGGATGTGCCCGCGCTCCTTCGGACCGGAGTCGGGCGGCAGCGGCACCACCGGCACACCCGCCAGCAGTCCACCGACCACCGCGACCACCGTCTCGGCCGTCGGCCTGGCCAGCACCGCCAGCGCGGGCGCCCCCGCGACCCGCTCCGCCAGCGCCGTCGCCGCACCGAGCAGCCGCTCGCGCGACATCGCGTACCCGTTGATCCGCAGCGCGTCGGCGGCGTCGCCGTACCCGCCCTCAAGCGCCGTGAGCAGCCGCTGTCCCCGATCGAGTCCCATGCTCCCGGACTCTACGCGGCACCGGAACGCCGAAGGGCGCGGTCCCCGAAACCGGGGAGCCGCGCCCTTCGGCGGTCGTCCGTGCGGATCAGCCCTTGCGGGTCCTGACCTCGGCGGTCAGCTGCGGCAGAACGGCGAACAGGTCGCCGACCACGCCGTAGTCGACCAGCTCGAAGATCGGGGCCTCGGGGTCCTTGTTGATGGCCACGATGGTCTTCGAGGTCTGCATGCCGGCCCGGTGCTGGATCGCGCCGGAGATGCCCGCCGCGACGTACAGCTGCGGCGAGACCTGCTTGCCGGTCTGGCCGACCTGGTTGCTGTGCGGGTACCAGCCGGCGTCGACGGCGGCGCGCGAGGCACCGACGGCCGCGCCGAGCGAGTCGGCCAGCTCCTCGACCACGCCGAAGCCGTCGGCGGCACCGACACCACGGCCACCGGAGACCACGATCGCGGCCTCGGTCAGCTCCGGGCGGCCCGAGGAGACACGCGGGGTGCGGGCGACGACCTTGGCGGCGTTGCCGGTGAACTCGACCGTGACGTTCTCGACCGCGCCGGCGGCCGGGGCGGCCTCCGGGCTGGTGGAGTTCGGCTTGACGGTGATGACCGGGGTGCCGTGCGACACCTTGGACTTCACCTGGAAGGACGCGGCGAACACCGACTGGGTGGCGACCGGACCGCCGTCGCCGGCCTCCAGGTCGACGGCGTCGGTGATGATGCCGGAGCCGAGGCGGAGCGCGACGCGGGCCGCGATCTCCTTGCCCTCACCGGACGAGGTGACCAGCACCGCGGCCGCACCGGCGGCCTTGGCGACCTGGGTCAGCGCGTCGACCTTCGGGACGACCAGCTGGTCGGCGAACTCGGCGGCGTCGGCGACGTACACCTTGGCCGCACCGAACTCGGCCGCCTTGGCGGCGATGTCGGCGGCGGCGGCACCGGCGCCCAGCACGACCGCCGAGGGCTCGCCGATGCGGCGGGCCAGGGTCAGCAGTTCGAGGGCCGGCTTGCGGACCACACCGTCGGCGTGGTCGACGAGGACGAGAATCTCACCCATTGCTCAATGTCTCCTGTATCTCCTGACTGCCGCTCGGCTCGGCGGACGGCAGTCACCACGTCGAACGGGTCAGATGAACTTCTGCTCGGCGAGGAAGGTAGCGAGCTGCTTGCCGCCCTCGCCCTCGTCCTTGACGATCGTGCCGGCGGTGCGGGCCGGGCGGGCGGTGATCGTCTCGACGGCCGTCCAGGCACCGGCCAGGCCGACCTCGTCCGCGTCGATGCCCAGGTCGTCCAGGTCGAACTCCTGGACCGGCTTCTTCTTGGCGGCCATGATCCCCTTGAAGGAGGGGTAGCGCGCCTCGCCCGACTGGTCGGTGACCGAGATCACGGCGGGCAGCTCGGCCTCGAGCTGCTCGGTGGCGGCGTCGCCGTCCCGGCGGCCCTTGACGGTGGTGCCCTCGACGGACACCTCCGACAGCAGGGTCAGCTGCGGGACGCCCAGACGCTCGGCCAGCAGCGCCGGCAGCACGCCCATGGTGCCGTCGGTCGAGGCCATGCCGCCGACGACCAGGTCGAACCCGGTCTGCTCCAGCGCCTTGGCGATGATCGCCGAGGTGCCGATCACGTCGGTGCCGTGGATGTCGTCGTCGTTCACGTGGACGGCCTTGTCGGCGCCCATCGAGAGGGCCTTGCGCAGGGCGTCCTTGGCGTCGTCCGGGCCGACGGTCAGGACGGTCACCTCGGCGTCGCCGTGGGCGTCGGCGATCCGGAGCGCCTGCTCCACGCCGTACTCGTCCAGCTCCGAAAGGAGGCCGTCGACGCCCTCCCGGTCGGTGGTGGTGTCGTCCGCGAAGCGACGGTCACCGGTCGCGTCGGGCACGTACTTCACACAGACAACGATCCTCAAGCTCACGGCCTGTCTCCTGTACTGGTCTCGTCCGGCGGCTGCGGCTGTGCAAGTGGGCGCGAACACGCGACGCGCCTACTCCGGGCAGCGTATTCCTGTGCCCGTCCGGAACTTCCTGGCAGCATACTCGCCAGTAGCTTAGCCGTCACTACTGGCCAGTAGCTTAGCGCTGCAAGGTCCCGGCCAAGCTGTCCCACGCCCCCTTGTGCCCTGGCCGGGAGGGGTGCGGGACGGCTGCACTGCCGTCTGCGCCCCATCCTGCCCCAGCGCGGGCCCGCTACCCCCTGACTGCGCAGCAGATCCACTGTGAGATTGAAAGGTCTTGACAGATCCAGTCGGCCGGACGGTCCCTCAGCCCAACCTTTCAGAGCCGCCTTTCAGCGGCCTTAAGAAGGCTGTCCGTCCCCGTCCGGACCGGCCCCGGGGCCGGTCCGGGCCGCCTGCTCGTTCCGGTGCACGGCCTCGCCGAGCGCCGCGATCACGTCCACCCGGCGCGGCTGCCCGACAGCCCGGCGGACCACCCGTCCGGCCGCGTCCAGGACCAGCACGGTCGGCGTCTTCAGGATCTCCAGCCGCCGGACCAGGTCGAGCCGCTCCTCGGCGTCGACCTCGACGTGCGCCACCCCGTCCACCATCGCGGCGACCTCGGCCAGCACCCGGCGGGTCGCCCGGCACGGCTGGCAGAACGCCGAGGAGAACTGCACCAGCGTGGCCCGCGCGCCCAGCCGACGACCCGCTCCCCCCGGATCCGCCCCACCCGGACCGGACCCGGTCGAACCGGACCCGCCCGGACCCGCCCCCAGCTCGGCCGCCGACAGCCGCACCGCTCCGTCCTCCGCCCGCACCCGCAGTCTCCCGTCCGTGCCGCGTCCCCGCAGCGTCCGCCGGCCGGCCATCGGTGGTCGGTCGGCCACTCCAGTGTGCGGTACGCGACACCGCCGCCCGCCCGGGCACCGGCGCCTGCGGCGAGTGACGGCGCAGGCACAGAAGGCCCTCAGGTGACAGACGGCACTGCTTCGGGGGATTATCTCCATGTATCACCCGTGGCCGCCGCGGCGTGCCGCTGATTCCGTCGGCCCACCCTCGTCCCGGGAACCGCCGGACCGGGCCCACTGGGCCCGTGGGAAGTAGGGCTTAGCGTGGCAGATCTCGTGTACCCGCCGGTGATCGGCACGGCCATCGCCGCGTTCCGCGCCCTCGACGTGCGTATCAGGATCGAGGGGGCGGAGAACATCCCCGCCTCGGGCGGTGCGGTGCTGGTGAGCAATCACATCAGCTACCTCGACTTCCTCTTCGCGGGCTTCGGCGCGTTCAAGGGCGGAAAGCGCAAGACCCGGTTCATGGCCAAGGACGACGTCTTCAAGCACGCGGTCTCCGGCCCGCTGATGCGCGGGATGAAGCACATCCCGGTGGACCGGACGGACGGTCAGCCCGCGTACGACGCCGCCGTGCGGGCCCTGCGGGCCGGCGAGGTGGTCGGCGTGTTCCCCGAGGCGACGATCAGCCGGTCGTTCATGCTGAAGAAGTTCAAGACGGGCGCCGCCCGGATGGCGGCCGACTCCGGCGCGCCGCTGCTGCCCGTCATCCTCTGGGGTACCCAGCAGCTGTGGACCAAGGGCCGCCCGAAGACCCTGACCAAGCGTCACGTCCCGGTCACCATCATGATCGGCGAGCCGATCGAGCTGGCGCCCGGCGACAAGCCCGTGATGGTCACCCGCCGCCTGCGCGCCGCGATGAGCGAGATGCTCGACCGCGCGCAGCGCGAGTACCCCGGCACCCCGGCCGGCCCCGACGACACCTGGTGGGTCCCCGCCCAGCTCGGCGGCACCGCACCGACGCTGGAGGTCGCGGAGGCCGAGGACGAGGCGGAGGCCGCCGCGAAGGCCGAGCGCCGGGCCCAGCGCCAGTAGGCACACACCCGGGAGGCGCGGGTGCGGGCCCTGCCCGACGACCGCGCCTCCCGGGCTTTTCCGGTCCCCTGCGCCAGCTGCCGTCCGCCTGCGAGCCGTCAGCCGACGACGGCCCGCCGCAGGCGCGGCCGAATCCCGTTGCAGTCCGGCGCGCGGCAGGACCAGAGTGTCCCCATGGACAAGATCGAGACACCGCAGAAGGTCAACCTCCGGGACAAGCTGGCACTGTTCACCGAACACTGGTCCCCGAAGACCGTCGGCAGGCTGAACAACTACGAGATCAAGGTCGTCAAGGTCCAGGGCGAGTTCGTCTGGCACACCCACGAGGACACCGACGAACTCTTTCTGGTCATCGACGGCTCGCTGACGATCCAGCTCCGCGACCGGGACATCGAGCTCGGCCCCGGGGAGATGTTCGTCGTGCCCCGAGGCGTCGAACACTGTCCGAAAGCCGTGGGTGAGGTCGCCGCCCTGCTGATCGAACCCGAGGGTGTCGTCAACACGGGCGAGGCGGGCGGGCCGCTGACCGCCGTACCGGAATCGCTGATCTGACTGCCGGTCGGCTCCGGCCCGCTACTCCCCCGCGTAGGCCTTGCGCAGTGCCGCGATGTCCAACTTGGCCATGGTCAGCATCTTCGCGGTGGTCCGGGCGGCCTTCTCCGGATTGGGGTCACTGATCATGTCGATCAGGGTGTCGGGGATGACCTGCCAGGACACACCGAACTTGTCCTTCACCCAGCCGCACTGTGACTCGGCCCCGCCCTCGGAGAGCCGGCTCCAGTAGTGGTCCACCTCTTCCTGGTCACTGCAGAAGACCTGGAAGGAGATGGACTCGTTGAACGTGAACATCGGCCCGCCGTTCAGCCCCACGAACTTCTGTCCGTTGAGCTCGAACTCCACCGCCAGCACCGAGCCGGCGGGCCCCGGCCCGGCCTCGGTGGTCCGGCCGACCCTGCCCAGCCTGGAGTTCTTGAAGATCGACATGTAGTGGTTCGCGGCCTCTTCGGCCTGACCGTCGAACCACAGACACGTGGTGAAACCGTCGGTGGTCATCGCCAACCTCCCTGTACTCGGGTCTTCGTCCCCGTACATGGTCGCTTCCGCCGACGGTCACCGCGACTGCGCCGACACCTGATTGGCCGAATTGGGTTCGACAACCAGGTCCGGACATGCAAATGACCCCCCATCCGTTCCCGGATGAGGGGTCATGTGTGAAAGATTGTTCGGCGGCGTCCTACTCTCCCACAGGGTCCCCCCTGCAGTACCATCGGCGCTACGAGGCTTAGCTTCCGGGTTCGGAATGTAAC
>NZ_BAAANT010000033.1:0-80884 GCF_039529945.1 Kitasatospora kazusensis
GTGCGGCGCCGCACCGACCGCCTCACGCCCCTTCGGCGCGCCGTCGGCTGGGCGGGCCGGGGCCTCAGGCGGTGAGGTAGCCGCCCGGGAGGGCGGTGAAGAGCGGGCCGGTGGGGCCGGTGACCGCCCAGGGCTCTTCGGTGGTGTCCGGGGGGACGGTGAGGGTCAGGCCGCAGTCGAAGGTGAGGTGGAGGCCGCCGGCCGGCGTGGTGGCGACCGCGGTGATCCGGGCACCGGGGAGCTTCAGCAGGCCGCCCCCGGCCTCCGAGGTGAGGCCGGGGAAGAAGTGCTCCACCAGGGCCGGGCCGGCGGCACCGGTTTCGGCGGTGGCGAGGCGGAAGTCGCTGCCGATCGTGACGGCGAGCCCGTCGGAGAGTTCCAGGACGAACCGGGACCCGCCCTGGACACAGGCGACCCGGCGGTCGCCGAGCACGGACGCGAGCGAGTGGGGCATGAGTCCTCCGGGAGTGCGCGGGTCCAGCGGACCCATTGTGGCCCGCTGACGTGCCCGGATCACGTAGTCCCCGATTCCCCGCGCGTCGACGGCCCCGCACCCTCGGGGCGTACGCCGCGTACCAGCTCGACCGGTGCGCCGCCCGCCGCGCGGGCCGTCAGGCAGGCGTGCAGGGTGGCCTGGTCCGGCTCCAGCAGCAGCGTGTGCACCTCGGCCGGGGCACAGAGCCGCGGGTCGGCCGGTCCGGGCCGGACCTCCGGCACGGCGCCCCCGTCGAAGACGTAGACGAGCCGGGCCGGGCCGTCGTCGGCGGGCCGCCAGTCGAGCCCGAGCAGCCGTCCCGGCGACCGCTCCGCACCCAGCGCCGCCAGCTCCCGCCGGGCCGTCTCGCGCGGCAGCTCCCGGTCGGCACGGACCACACCGCCGGGCAGCGTCCAGCCCGCGCGCGCGGCCCGGGCCGGGAGCAGGAGCACCCGGCCGTCCGGGTCGGTACAGACCAGCCGGACCTCGGCCCGGATCCGGGGCAGGCCGGCCAGGTACGCGGAGTGCTCCAGCGGGGGCCGGCGCTCCGGCGGACCGCCGCCCGGTGGCAGCCCGAGACCGGCGGTCCGGGTGTACGGCGGCGCGGGGGAGTGCCGGGGGAGATGGGCCAGCGAGTGGCCGGCCGGGAGACTGTCCTCCAGTTCCAACGGCGCGGCCGTGCGCGGGGCGGTCAGACAGGCCGTCACCCGCCGCGAGAGCTTGGGCGGCAGCGCCGAGGCCGCCCGGTCCGCGGGCAGGAACCCCCACCACCCGACCTCCTCGGCCTGCGGTCGCAGGGCCGCCAACTGCTCCGGCCGCAGCGGGGCGGCCCAGTACAGCAGTGCCGCGATCGGCGGCCGGACCGGATCGAGCGACCAGTCGACGCAGGCCAGCGGCCCGAGCTCCGGGGTCACCCCGAGCTCCTCGCGGATCTCACGGACGGCCGTGGCGCGCGGCGACCCGTCGGCGGGCTCCCACCCACCGCCGGGGATCGCGATCGGGTGCTTGCGGTCGTACGGCAGACGCACCACCAGCAGCCGCCCGGACCCGTCCAGGAACAGCACCCCCGCCGCCGCGAGCAAACCCCCGCCGTCGCCGTCCGTACCGCGCACGTCCCGCTCCTCTTCCTCGGCCACCGGGCGGATGCCCCGGACGGCGGACGGACGCGGCGTGGCGGATACGCGGTTCCCCGCGGTGCACGGGCGACGATCGGATCAGGCCACTCCCGCCGCCCGCCACCCCGAAGAGAATGGGGACCAGGATGCCCGTCCGGTACCGCAGGATCCACGCCGAACCCGGACCCGCCGAGGGCGTCCGCGTCCTGGTGGACCGGCTCTGGCCGCGCGGGCTGCGCAAGGAGGACGCGGGGTTCGACGAGTGGCTGCGGGAGGTCGCGCCGTCGACCGAACTGCGCCGCTGGTACGGCCACCAGCCCGAGCGGTACGCCGAGTTCCGGCGGCGCTACCTGGCCGAACTGGCCGCCGGACCGGCCGCCGAGGCACTCGGGCGGCTCCGGACCCTCGCGGCCGCCGGCCCGCTGACGCTGCTCACCGCGACCCACGACGCGGCGCTGAGCCACGCGGCCGTGCTCGCGGAACTGCTCGCGCGGCCCGCCGGACAGGCGGCGGGCCGGCCCCCGGCCGGAGCCGGGGAGCCGACCTGCGCGACGGCGGGGCTACGCCGGGGCGGTCGCGTGGTCCTGGACCTGCGCGTACGGCGCGAGCTTCCTGATCGACTCGATGCTCTTCAAGCACAGCTCCTTCGACTCGTGGGCGTCGCCGGTGACGACGACCGAGCCGTTGCTCGCCTTCAGCCGGAACCGGTGCATGCCCGACTCGTCGGTGTAGAGCTCGAACTTCCCTGCCATGGACTTTCACCTCTCGGATGTGGTCAGCCCCCTCCTGACGCACCGTAGGACTGAAACCCTTGCAGCGCATGCCAGATGGACTGTCTGGGCTAATCCGAAAGGATCACTGGGAGCCGCTGCGCGGTCGTAGGAAGGATCTCGATGGGGCTGTGATGGGGCTGAGGCTGCGGTGGGTGAAGCTCGCACGGGGAAGCCAAGAACGGAGAAGGGTGGTGACCGGCGCCGTGCCGTCACCACCCTCTGCGGCGCTTCACGCAGAGAGAGGCCGACCCAGCCGTCAACGAGTAGCTGATGAAGGTTGGCGAAACTCTGCGTGCAGGGAGAGAACTCGACCCAACACAACGTCAGTTCGGCAGGTCCACAAGGGGACGGGCTGGAATCACCTGCACAAGGATCAGGACTGGTAGGTGGGCTACGCTGACCTACCCCGGCTGCCCGACCAGGGCGAATCCGGGTGGAACATCGTGCGCGATGTGCCCCGTTGTTTTGAGGAGAGCACGATTAACCGACACTGGAAAACCACTGCGGGCGCCCTGCTGTCCGCAGTGCTCGGCTTCGGGTCGCTGACGCTGTCCGCGGCCGCCCCGGCGCACGCGGACAGCTCTATGAGCACCCCGTCATACGAAAGCCTGAGTTCCGCCACAGCGGGCTCGGACTGGATGAAGCGCGTTCCCGACGGCACGAATCTGGGTGCCATGTCCGTACCCGGGACCCACGAGTCGCTGGCCACCTTCGGCGGCGACACGACGCAGACGCAGGAAGGCGACTCCACCCAGGCCGGCAACCTGGCCGGGCAACTGGCGGCCGGCATCCGGGCTTTCGACATCCGGGTCCGGGTCGTCGGCGGGCAGACCAACTCGAACGGCGACTACCTCGCCGGCTCGTACGCTGTCCACCATGGAATCGTCTATCAGAACGCGATGCTGGGCGACGCCCTCAACCAGTTCCAGACGTTCTTGGCAAGCCATCCCGGCGAGACGCTCCTGCTCCGCCTGAAGGCCGAGTGCACCGGTTCAGGCACTTCGTGCACCGACGACCTCACGGAGACTGATGCACCCGGTCCCTCCGACGCCGTCAAAACCACCTACCGGCAGAATCTCTTCAGTCACTATCTGACGCTGTACCCCAATCTGTTCTACGGCCCTTCGGTCGCCTCGACGGCCACCACGACGAACCAGGCCGAGGTTCCGACACTCGGCGCCGCCCGCGGGAAGCTGGTGCTGACGGCGTTCTACGGCCCGGGGGGCGGCGATTACGGCTGGGGCCTGAAGCAGGTTTCCGGCCTGACGAACAATGCAGGCGCCAGCCTCGCCAACGGGGACTGCGGAGACAGGACCGACTCCAGCGACCACAGCTGCTTCGTCCAGGACCAGTACAACGTCCCCAACATGATGGCCATAGCCAGCAAGCGCGACTACGTGCGGCGGCAGCTGGACCGTCAGAACAGCGACCCCGACCAGGACAAGAAGCTGTACATCAACTACACCAGCGGAGCATCAGCCACGGCTTACCCCTACTCGGTCGCCAGCGGCTGCGCCGCCCAGATCTGCACGAGCCAGGGTGTCAACGACTTCCTGCTGACGTATCTCAACCAGGCCACGGGCACTCACGCCCCGGTGGTCCGCACCGGCGTCGTGATGATGGACTTCCCCGGCGGCGCCCTCATCGACAAGATCGTCGGCTATAACTTCTTCAACCCCGGCACGGGCAGCACCGCGTCCCCGAGCGGCTCGACGCGCAAGGCCGACTCCTTCCTGCTGAACGCCATCGACCAGCACGGCTCCCCGGACGCCCTGCGGGTCCCGCAGAGCTACACGGGCGGCTTCTTCGGGCCCGGAGCCACGTTCGGCCCGACCGGATACCAGTCGTCGTTCACCTACGACAACGCCGTGACCGTCACGGCGCTCCTGACGAACCACTCCGGTACCGACTTCACCCACGCCATCGCCCTCGGCGACAGCCTGTTGTACGCCCAGGATCACGACCCGGCGAACGACGGCCGGATCCGGGCTTCCTACCTGCCGACCCCGTTCATCACCACCCTCGGCCGGGACTACCCCGCCGGCACCCCCTACATCGCCGGCTGGTCGGTCTACACCGGGAACATGGCCTGGGCAGGGATGGCGTTCTGCCACCTGTACAAGGCCACCGGCGACAGCAGATACCTCAACGGCGCGCTGCGCGCAGCGAACTGGATCCAGGCCAACTCCGCCGATGCCCGCGGCGCCGGCGGTTACACCGGCGGCTTCGCCGACACCTCCGCCCTCGGGGACGGCAGCGCCATGGTCCAGCGGACCTGGAAGGCCACCGAGCACAACATCGACGTCGGCGCGTTCTTCACCATGCTGAACCAGCTCACCGGCGACCAGACCTGGAAGGGCCGGGCCGACAACGCCTTCGCGTTCGTCACAACCATGCGGGCCTCCAACGGCTCCCTGTGGACCGGCACCGGCCTGGACGGAGTCACCACCAACCAGGACGCCGTCCCCGAAGACGTCCAGACCTGGAGCTACCTGGCCACCCTGGACCCGGCCTCCGCGCCCTCCGTCGACTTCGCCGCCGGACGGATGGCCGCCACCGACGGGCCGTTCAGCGGCGTCAGCTTCAGCAGCGCCGACACCTCCAAGGTGTGGTTCGAAGGCAGTGCGCACCTGCTCGCCGCCTACAACCAGCGCAAGGCCCCCGGCGACGCCGCCAAGGCCGCCGCGCTGCTGTCCACACTGCAACTGGCGCAGGCCAGTGCGCCCAACGCCGACGGCAACGGCATCGTCGCGGCTTCCAGCGACGGCCTGGTCACCGGCGAGGGCGACACGTACTACGCGTCCCTGCACACCGGCGCGACCGCCTGGTACCTCATCGCCGCCCTGGGGGGGAACCCCTTCCGGCTCTGACCGGGGCGCTTCCACCCTGCGCGTGCCCGGCCCGGGAACGGATCCGGGGCCGGGCACGCGCAGGGGCACGGGAGGCCGGACGAATCCTCGGCCGACTCAGCCGGCCGCCAGGATCTCCACGCCGTGCGCGGCGAGCCGTTCGAGGACCGGGTGGCGGGGGTCGGCATCGGTGATCAGCCCGCTGACGTCCTCCCAGGGCAGTACCCGGAACCGGGAGGCCGTGCCGATCTTCTCGGACGAGGCGAGGACGTAGGTGTCCGCGGCCCGTGCGGCGAGGGCGCGCTTCATCGCGGCCTCCTCGGCGTCGCCGGTGGTCAGTCCCGCTTCCGGGTGGACACCGGTGACGCCGAGCAGGCAGAGGTCGGCGGAGATGTTCTGGGCGGCCTCGGCCGCGGCCGCGCCGCAGGTGACCGCGGAGTGCTTGAAGAGGCGGCCGCCGAGGAGGAAGACCTCGGCCCGGGGGTGGTCGAGCAGTGCGACCGCGATGGTCGGGCTGTGGGTGATCACGGTGCAGGCGAGGTCCGGCGGGAGCGCGTGGGCGACGGCGAGGGCCGTGGTGCCGCCGTCCAGGATCAGGGCGCTGCCGGGCCGTACGAGCGCGGCCGCCACCGCGGCGACCTGCCGTTTGCCGTCCGGGGTGACGGTCTGCCGGGCGCCGTAGTCGGCGACGGCCGGGGAGACGGGCAGGGCTCCGCCGTAGACCCGCTGGCACAGTCCTTCGGCGGCCAGGTCGCGCAGGTCGCGGCGCACGCTGTCCTCGGAGATGCCCAGGTCGGCGGCGACGTCCTTGGCGACGATCTTGCCCTCGCGGGAGAGCAGGCCCAGCAGGTGGTCACGTCTCTCGGCAGCCAGCATTCGTACTTTCTCCTGTTCTTGCACGTTTCTGCATGTATCGTAGCGCGCCATGACCGACAAGCCCATGCTCATCCTCATCGCCGGCCCCTACCGCTCCGGCACCGACGGCGACCCGCAGGCCATGGCCGACAACCTCGCCCGGCTCGAAGCCGCCGCCTGGCCCGTCTTCGCCGCCGGCCACCTGCCGATGATCGGGGAGTGGGTCGCGCTGCCCGTCCTGCGCTCGGCCGGCGCAGGGCTCGCCGACCCCCTCGCCGACCAGGTCCTCTACCCGGCCGCCGAGCGCCTGCTCGCCCACTGCGACGCCGTACTCCGGCTCCCCGGCGACTCCACCGGAGCCGACGGGGACGTCGCCACCGCCCGCCGCCGGGGCCTGCCCGTCTACCACGACGTCAGCGAGATCCCCCGCCGCATCCCGCAGGAGACCCGGTGAACACCCGCCCCGGCATCGACACCCCCGACCACCGCGGCCGTACCGGCCTCGACCGGGCCGGCCGGGACCTGGACCGCAACCCCGACGTCGTGGTCCGCGACGTCGAACTCACCTCCCAGGGCTGGCACGTCCTGCGCCGCACCACCTTCGACCACCGGCGCCGCGACGGAGGCTGGGTCACCCAGCAGCGCGAGACCTACGACCGCGGCAACGGCGCGGTCGTCCTGCCCTACGACGCCGAACGCGGCCATGTGCTGCTCACCCGTCAGTTCCGCTACCCGGCCTACGTCAACGACCACCCGGACGGCATGCTCGTCGAGGCCGCGGCCGGGCTGCTCGACGGTGACGACCCGCTCACCGCCATCCGGCGCGAGAGCGCCGAGGAACTCGGTGTCACGCTCGGCCCGCTCATCCATGTCCTCGACGCCTACATGAGCCCCGGCTCCGTCACCGAGCGCCTGCACTTCTACGCCGCCCCCTACACCCCGGCCGACCGGACCGGACACGGCGGCGGGGTCGAGGAGGAGGGCGAGGACATCCAGGTGCTCGAACTGCCCTTCGTCGAGGCCCTCGCCATGGTCCGCGACGGACGCATCGTCGACGGCAAGACCATCCTGCTCCTGCAGTGGGCTGTTCTGGACGGGCCTTTCGCCGCCGTGGGTACCCGCTGACAGTGTCCCGGCCCCTCGGGTCAACCGGCAGACGCAGAACGGGAGTACGGGCCGCACTCGCCGGTTCGGCGGGTGCGGCCCGTACTCCCGTTCCCATGGCCGAGAGCCGCGGCCGAGGGGGATGCCGGTGACCGGTTCATCCCCGTCCCGGCGGCCTCGGTGCGGGCTCCTGCGTCCAGGGCCCACTGAGAGGACGTGCGACGGACCGATGGACCGTCAGCAGGTGAAGTCGATCAGGTAGAACGAGGCGTAGTGGTCGGAGGTGTAGTAGTCCTCCTGGTCCCCGCTGCCGGTGATGATGCGGCGGGCGCCGCGGGTGGGGGAGTTCGGAGTGACCACCGTGTACTCGTGGTAGTACCCGTAGGACTCGCCCGGCAGGACGCCCTCGCGGTTCTGGAAGACCACGCCGTCCTGGGAGAACGGGAACGGGCCGCCGTTCGCGATCTCGTTGAGGGTGTCGTCGGCCTGGCTCGGCAGGGAGCTCTGGCAGATGCTGCCGCTCACGTCGGCGTGGGCGTCGGTGGCGACCAGCGCGGTGGGGGCCAGGGTGAGCAGGCCGACGGTCAGGGCAGTGGCGGTACGCGACTTCAACGCGCGTAGAAAAGTGTGCATGCCAGAAGTCTGAGGCTGGGCCGGGATTCCTGGGAAGAACCTGGGAGAGTCTTCGCTTCCGCTTAACCGGGTCGGCACGCGGGTGATTTGCAGTGGTTGCCGGCCGGTTGCGAAATGACCGGCGAAGGGCTTTCAGGTGACGGACGAGCCGCGCAGCATTTGTTCGGTGTTCATCAATTCATCGGATGTACCGTCACTTCGCGGTCGGGGCGGGAGCCGTGGGTGCGGTGGAGTGGCGGTGCGAGGGCCCGGCGCTCCTGGCTGGCCCCAGGTGCTCGCCCATGGACGACGACCTCACGACAGCGTTGCGTGCCAGGCTCCGAGCGCCAGCCAGGGCATCAGGGGTGCGGCCAGTGCGCAGCACCACCGGACCGCCCGGTCGCTGCGGTGGTGCCAGGCGGCGGTGAGGGCCAGCAGCACGAGTTCCAGCAGGAAGCCGATGCCCAGGAAGACGGCCGGCGGCCGGAGTTCGAATCCGCAGGATCCCGATGCGCAGGAATCGGCGGGCATGAGGGCGAAGAAGAAGGAGACGGCCGGGACGCCGGAACTGAGGAAGCCGACGACGGCGCCGGTGGCAAGGGCCCACCAGGCGGTCGGATCGTCGGGATCCGCCGACTCGTCGTCGTCGGTCCGGTCGGCCTCCGCTGCCCAGCCGGTCTCGTCGGCGGTGCCCGGCCTGCCGGCAGGGCCTTGCTCGTCGGCGGTGCCCGGCTCGTCCTGTCTGTCGGTGTCCATGCGCGCAAGTGTGGCCGATGTGCGGAGAGCCTGGCGATCCGGCCGGCCCCGACGCTTGCGGCCCGCCGTCGGCCCGTCGGCGGCAACTGGTGTCCGGTGACGCTCCGGTGGGCGTCGTCCCGCCACCGGCGGCCGAGCGGCCCGAGGCTGCCCGACATCGGGTTCCGCGAGGCTGCCCGGCGTCAGCTGCCGAGCCGGGCGGCGGCGTCGGTGAGTCGCCTCTCGATGTCCTCCAGGGTGCGCAGGGCGGCGGCCTGTTCGTCATCAGTGGTGTCGCCGACCGTGGCGTCTTCGAGCTGACGCCAGAGCTGTTCGACCTCCTTGCGCAGCGCCTGGCTGGCGGCGGTGGCCTCGATGCGGGAGGCGCGCTTGTCGTCCGCGCAGGGGGACCGCCGTACGAAGCCGGCGTGTTCGAGGCGTCGGACGGTGCGGGTCATGGTCGCGGCGTCGGAGTCGAGCAGGCGGACGAGGTCGATCTGGCGCTGTGGTCCGAGCTCCCAGAGCTGCATCATCACCAGTTCCTGGCCGGGGTGCAGGCCGACGCGGCGCAGGAGGTGTCCGGCGATCATGCGGTGGGTGCGGGCCACCCGGAAGATCGCGTGGCTGATGGGTCCTCCGCCGGCGGCCGCAGGCAGGGCGGCGGCGCCGCTTGTCCCGGCCGGGGGGCAGCTGTCGTTGCTGCTCGTGGACTCCGCCATGGTCTGCATGCTCCTGTCCCGCTGTGAATGTTGCTTGAACAGGATACTTGTTCGGTGTCGCAGCGCCGCCCGATCCGGCCCCTGGGTTGGGTCCGCAGCGGATCGGCAGGGCCAGAACTCCAAAGTGACGTGACGGGCGTCACATCGTTCGGGGAATGCCGCTGGACCTTTTACTGTTCGGACAGGTAATCCGGTTCGGGCCCAGCAAGGCCCGGCCGACAGGGGCCGCCGGCCTCTGCAGCACCCACTGTCCGAAAGGCTTCAGCCATGACCACCGCTTTCGATCCGATCGTCCTGGGCGGCCGCCGCCTGGCCAGCCGCGTCGTGATGGCGCCGATGACCCGCAGCCGCGCCTTCGGCCCCGGCGCGGAGCCGACCGAGCTGATGGCGACGTACTACGCGCAGCGCGCCGGCGCCGGGCTGATCGTCACGGAGGGCATCCAGCCCTCGCCGGTCGGCCAGGGCTACCCCGACACCCCCGGCCTGCACACGCCCGGACAGGTGGCGGCCTGGCGGACGGTGACCGACGCCGTGCACCGCGAGGGCGGCGTGATCTTCGCGCAGCTGATGCACACCGGCCGGATCGGCCACCCCGACCTGCTGCCCGACGGCCTGGTGCCGGTGGCGCCGTCGGCGGTGGCGGCCAAGGGCCAGGTCTTCACCCACGAGGGGCCGAAGGACTACGTGACCCCGAAGGAGCTGAGCGAGGCCGAGATCCGGCAGACCGTCGCCGACTTCGCCGCCGCGGCCCGGGGCGCCGTCGAGGCAGGGTTCGACGGTGTGGAGATCCACGGCGCCAACGGCTACCTGATCCACCAGTTCCTCGCCCCGAACAGCAACCGGCGCACCGACGCGTGGGGCGGCGACGTCGACGGCCGGATCCGCTTCGCCGTCGAGGTGGTCACCGCCGTGGCCGAGGCGATCGGCAGCCACCGGGTGGGCCTGCGGATCTCGCCTGGAAACCCGTACAACGACATCGCCGAGGACCAGCCGGCCGAGTCCTACGAAGCACTGATCGAGCGGCTCGCCGGCCTGGACCTGGCCTACCTGCACCTGCTGGAGGGCCCGGACCGCGAGCTGACCGGCCGGCTGCGCAAGGCCTGGCCCGGCGCGTTCGTCCTCAACCCGTTCACCCACCCCGCCGCCACCGGCCCCGAGGCCCTGGCGCTGGCCGAGGACGGCACCGCGGACCTCGTCGCCTTCGGCGCGCTGTTCCTCGCCAACCCCGATCTGCCGGCCCGCCTGGCCGCCGACGGTCCGTTCAACACGCCCGACCCGGCGACCTTCTACGGCGGCGACCACCGCGGTTACACCGACTACCCCACCCTCGACCGCTGACCGCTGACCGCTGACCGTCGGCCGCTGACGGCTCATCGCCGGCCGCCGCCGTCGACGGCTCACCCCTGACCGTGACGCCCGTACGGCACCCGGACCCACCTACGGCCTGCCGCCGGGCCGTCCCGCCGCTTCGACCTCATCCTGGTGGCACGGACCGCTTACCTCCCCCCATGCCTTCCTTCCTTCTGGAGTTCCCGATGTCCAACGCGATCACCTATTCGAGTTACGGCAACCCCGAGGTGCTGACCCTGACCGAGGTCGACGTCCCCGAGCCGGGGCCGGGCCAGGTCCGGATCAAGGTCCGGGCGGCCTCCGTGAACCCGCTCGACCTGAAGCTGCGCTCCGGGCTGATGGCCGCCGTCCGGCCGGCGGAGTTCCCGGTGCGGCCGGGCCTGGACGTGGCCGGCGTGGTCGACAAGACCGGGGAAGGCTCCGAGGCCTCGGCCGGCGAGGAGGTCTTCGGAGTCGCCGTGGGCGGCGGCTACGGGGAGTACGCGCTGCTGGGCCGGCCGATCGCCAAGCCGGAGCAGGTCTCGTTCGAGACCGCCGCCGCGCTGGTGACCGTGGGGGAGACCGCCTACCGCGGTCTGCACCACCTGGGTCCGGTGGCGGGCGAGACCCTGCTGGTGCACGGCGGTGGCGGCAGCGTCGGCATCATCGCCGTCCAACTCGCCGTCGCCCGTGGCATCACCGTGATCGCCACCGCCGGCGAGCGCGACCTCCAGCGGCTCACCGAACTCGGCGCCACCGCCGTGCGCTACGGCGACGACTGGTCGGAGCGGGTGCGGGCGGCCGCGCCGCAGGGTGTGGACCGCGTCTTCGACACGTCCGGCGCGGGCGTGCTGGCCGACTCCGTCGCCCTGACCGGCGATGCGGCCCGGGTGATCACCATCGCCGACCCGGCCGCCGCCCAGCACGGGGTGCGGTTCAGCGCCGGCGGCCCGGCCGACCGTTTCGAGCAAGCCCTGCCGGAGCTGGCGGCCCTCGCTGCCGCCGGGAAGCTCGACCTCCCGATCGGCGCCGACTACCCGCTGGCCGAGGCCGCCCGCGCCCACGCGGACATCGAGGCCCGCCGGGTCAGTGGCAAGGTCATCCTCCTGCCCTGACCCGACACCGCCGTCCCGCCGCCCGCTCCCGAGAGGTCGGCACCGCGACGACCCCGGCCGCGTGTCCGGGGTCGTTAGGGACGTCCGGAGACGGCGCGGCGCCGAACCGGTCGGCGACCAGGCGGCTCGCCCAGCGGCGGAGCAGGTCGTCCACGGGCGGGTGCCGCAACCCGGCGGCTGCGGCCAGCCGGTCGGCTGAGGCGGTGTCGTAGCGGTCCGAGGAGAGGAACGAGAGCGTTTCGGCCTCCACGCCGGTCAGCGCGCGGGGCAGCCGCCGGACCAGCCCGGCCGGCAGCAGCAGGCGGGGTGCCCGGACCTTCAGGTGGCGGGCCAGCAGGGCGACCAGTTCCGGCAGTTCGGGAGTGGCCGGGTCGAGGACGACGTGCCGCCGGACCGGCCCCTGGTCGTACTCGGGCGCGGCGACGGCCAGCCGGGCGAGGTGGTCGATCGCGACGACGGGGACGAACGTGCGCCGGCCGCCCGCGAGGGCCGGGAGCCGTCCGGTCCACAACTGTTCGACCAGGCGCGCCAGGCCGAGGTACTGGCCCGCCTCCCCGCTGACGGAGTGTCCGATCACCGTGCTCGGGCTCACCACCGTGAGCGGCACCCCGAGCCGGGGAGCCAGGACCCGGACGGCCGCATCGCCTTCGGTCTTGGAAGCCTCGTACGCGCCGACCGTCCGGTAGAGCCGGTCGGCCTCCGCGTCCGGCAGCGGGAAGACCGGGTCGGCCCGCTGCCCGACGCGGTAGCCGGAGAGGTGCACCAGCCGGCGCAGGGCCGGGCGGGTGGCGGCCCAGCGGACGGTGTGCACGGCGCCGGTCACGTTGGCCGCGACGGCGTCCGGCCGGGTGAGGCCGAAGCGGTACAGCGCGGCCGTGTTGTGGATGTCGCGGACGCCGCCGAGCAGTTCCTCGTCGGCGGGGGAGAGGCCGAGTCCGGGGCGGGTGACGTCGGCCGCGACGGTGGTGAGGGCGCGGTCGTCGGCGCCGTGGTCGCGCAGCCAGTGCCGCAGCTCCGCGTCGCGTGAGCCGCAGCCGCGCAGGCCGGCGGCCACCGTGCCGCCCTGGCCGAGGAGTTCGAGCACGAGCCAGCGTCCGACGAAGCCGTTGGCGCCGAGGACGAGTGTGCTGGGGTGGGGCGTGGGTGACACGAGTGACTCCTTAGCAATAGACCGGTCTGCATATTTTCTGAGGACGAAAGAGTGACGGAAGGGGGGCGTAGGGGCCCGCCGCCCGGTCAGGCGAGCAGGGCTGCCGCCGCCCGGGCCCCCTGGTCGAGCGGCGTGCGGCTGCGCTGGACTCGGGCCAGCAGGAGCGAGCCCTCCACCAGGGCCAGTACGGCACCGGCCGAGGCGTCGGCGCGCGCGGGGTCGTACCCCTCGTCCACGAGCAGCTCGGCCAGTGACTGCTGCCAGCCCGCGTAGCCGTCGGCGCAGGCGCGGCGGAGCGGTTCGTTGCTCGCGGAGACCTCCAGGGCCACGATCGCCAGCGGGCAGCCCTTGGTGTAGCCGGACTGCTCCATCCGGTCGCCGAGTGCCGTCATCAGCCGGCCGACCAGGGCCGCCGCGCCGTCGGTGCCGGTCATCGCGGCGGTCAGGGTGGCGATCAGTGTGCCGATCTCGCGCCCGGCCTCGGTGAGCGCCTCGCCGACCAGCTCGTCCTTGCCGCCGGGGAAGTGGAAGTAGAGCGAGCCGCGCGGTGCGCCGCTCTCGGTCAGCACCTGGTTGAGGCCGGTGCCGGAGTACCCCTGTGCCTCCATCAGGTCCCGGGTCGCCCGGACCAGCCGTGCCCGTGTCTCCTCGCCCTTGGCTCCCATGGGCGAAACGCTAGACCGACCGACATATTTTTGTCCAGTCCGCCGAGTCGGGCAGTCGGGCGGTGGTCCGAGGGGCTCGGGCGGCCGTTGCGGCCACTTCTGAAACGGACGGGAAACGGCCCCGGAATGCGGCGGCAGCAATCCGGGAGGAGTGTGGCGAAAAGCGATTTCCGGGGGCGGTTCGGGAGGGGATGCGACCGGGCAATTGTAAAGATTCTGTTCCTCATAAGAAGTGAACATCACCCCGCGCGTCGAGGTCTCTCCAGGTGACGGTGGGTGGACGGGGCCCGGCGGGTCCGGAAATCATTTGCCGTGGCAAAGTCATCCGCCACTTCCCCGGCGGTCGCGGGCAGTTGGGTAAAGAGTTGCCCGACACGCCTGGTGGGCACCCTGACGCGGGAAACACTCCGTCGGTTACGGTGTCCCCGAAATCCTCCAGCGTGCGGGCCGGAGGACGGCGCCGACGGGCCGTTCCTGCCGTCTGCCCCCACCTGTCCGCCAGGAATGCCGCGCGCTCGGGACCGCCCTGCGGCACATCGTCGTGCCCGCTCCGTGACCTACCACCAAGGTTCGCAGATGAGGCTCACCCCCCACGAGCAGGAGCGCCTGCTCATCCACGTCGCCGCTGACGTGGCCCGTGGCCGTCAGGCCCGTGGCCTGCGGCTCAACCACCCCGAGGCGGTCGCACTGATCACCTCGCACGTCCTGGAGGGAGCGCGCGACGGGCGGACCGTCGCCGAGCTGATGAAGTCCGGACGCCACGTCCTCACCCGTGCGGACGTGATGGACGGGGTGCCGGAGATGATCTCCGACGTCCAGGTCGAGGCGACCTTCCCGGACGGCACCAAGCTCGTCACCGTCCACGGGCCGATCCTGTGACGGCCGCCCAGTCCCCGGCGGCAGCGCCCGGCCCGTCCGCCGCGCCCACCTCGCCCGCCGCGCCCTTCACGCCCGGCGAGATCCTCTACGGCGACGGCGACATCGGCCTGAACGCGGGCCTGCCCGTCACCCGGCTGGCCGTCGTCAACGGCGCCGACCGCCCGGTGCAGGTCGGCTCGCACTACCACTTCGCCGAGGTCAATCCGGGTCTGGAGTTCGACCGGACGGCCGCGTACGGACTGCGGTTGAACGTCCCGGCCGGGACGGCCGTGCGCTTCGAGCCCGGCATCCCGGCCGAGGTCGAGCTCATTCCCATCAGAGGCCGCCGCGAGGTGGCCGGACTGCGCGGCGAGACCGGAGGCCCCCTCGATGCCTGAGACCGACCACCCGCTCACCGCAGCGTACCCGCTCACCGTCACCCGCCGCCGGTACGCCGCGCTCTACGGGCCGACCGCCGGGGACCGGATCCGGCTCGCCGACACCAACCTGCTGATCGAGGTCGAGGAGGACCGCTGCGCCGGCGGCGACGAGGTCGTCTTCGGCGGCGGCAAGGTGATCCGCGAGTCGATGGGCCAGGCGCGGACCAGCCGCGCCGAGGGTGCGCCCGACACCGTGATCACCGGCGCCGTGGTGCTCGA
Organism: Kitasatospora kazusensis; assembly: GCF_039529945.1. Lineage (NCBI taxonomy): Bacteria > Bacillati > Actinomycetota > Actinomycetes > Kitasatosporales > Streptomycetaceae > Kitasatospora > Kitasatospora kazusensis. The sequence goes on from NZ_BAAANT010000033.1 coordinate 15,014, forward strand.
CCACTGGGGCGTCGTCAAGGCCGACATCGGCATCCGCGACGGCCGGATCACCGCGCTCGGCAAGGCCGGCAACCCCGAGACCATGGACGGGATCCACCCCGAGCTGGTGATCGGACCGGAGACCGAGATCATCGCGGGCAACGGGAAGATCCTGACGGCCGGCGCGATCGACACCCACGTCCACTTCATCTGCCCGCAGTTGGTGGACGAGGCGCTCGCCTCCGGCATCACGACCCTGGTCGGCGGCGGCACCGGGCCCGCCGAGGGCTCCAAGGCCACCACCATCACGCCGGGAAGCTGGCACCTGGCCCGGATGTTCGCCTCGATGGACGACCTGCCGGTCAACATCGGCCTGACCGGCAAGGGCAACACCGTCAACACCGCAGCCATGCACGACCAACTGCGCGGTGGTGCCCTCGGGTTCAAGATCCACGAGGACTGGGGGGCGACCCCCGCCACGATCGACGCCTGCCTGCGGGTCTGCGACGAGACCGGCGCCCAACTGGCCATCCACACGGACACCTTGAACGAGGCCGGGTTCGTCGCGGACACCCTGGCCGCGATCGCCGGACGCGGCATCCACGCGTACCACACCGAGGGCGCTGGCGGCGGGCACGCACCGGACATCATCACCGTGGTCTCCGAGCTCAACGTGCTGCCCAGCTCCACCAATCCGACCCGCCCGCACACCGTCAACACCATCGAGGAACACCTCGACATGCTGATGGTCTGCCACCACCTCAGCCCGCACGTGCCCGAGGACCTGGCCTTCGCCGAGTCCCGGATCCGGCCCTCGACCATCGCGGCCGAGGACATCCTGCACGACCTCGGCGCCATCTCGATCATCAGCTCGGACGCCCAGGCGATGGGCCGGATCGGCGAGGTGGTGATGCGCACCTGGCAGACCGCGCACGTGATGAAGGCCCGCCGGGGCACGCTCCCGGGCGACGGCCGGGCCGACAACCACCGGGCCCGCCGCTACGTCGCGAAGTACACCATCAACCCCGCCACCGCCCAGGGTCTGGACGGCGAGGTCGGCTCGGTCGAACCCGGCAAGCTCGCCGACCTGGTGCTCTGGTCGCCGGCCTTCTTCGGGGTCAAGCCGGACGTGGTCGTCAAGGGCGGGCAGATCGCCTGGGCCCAGATCGGCGACGCCAACGCGTCCATCCCGACCCCGCAACCCGTGCTGCCGCGCCCGATGTTCGGCGCGATCGGCCGGGCGGCGGCGGGCAACTCGGTCAACTTCACCTCCGAGGCGGCCATCGCCGACGGACTGCCCGAGCGGCTCGGCCTCGGCAAGCCCTTCACCGCGATCCGCAACACCCGCGGCGTCACCAAGGACCGGATGGTCAACAACTGGGCCCGCCCCGACGTCCGGGTCGACCCCGACACCTTCACCGTCACCATCGACGGCGAGACCGTCACCCCCGCCCCCGTCTCCGAAGTACCGCTGGCACAGCGGTACTTCCTCTTCTGACCGTGATGTCGACCGCTGCGTTCCTGCTGCTCGCCGACGGTCGCTTCCCGGCCGGCGGCCACGCCCACTCCGGTGGCGCCGAGGCCGCCGTCAAGGCCGGCCGCATCCACGACGCCGCCACCATGGCGGCGTTCCTCGCCGGCCGCCTGCACACCACCGGGCTGACCTCCGCCGCCCTCGCGGCGGCCGCCGCGGCCGGCCACGACCTGGCCGCGCTCGACGAGGCGGCCGACGCCCGTACACCCTCACCCGCCCAGCGGGCGACCAGCCGCCGCCTGGGCCGGCAGCTGCTGCGCGCGGCCACCGCCGCCTGGCCGCACCCGCTGCTGGACGAGCTCCGCACGCGGTACCCCGGCGGCGCCCACCAGCCCGTCGTCCTCGGAACCGCCGCCCGTGCCGCCGGGCTCACCCCCGCCCAGGCGGCGGCCGTCGCCGCGTACGAGAGCGTCAACGGCCCGGCCACCGCCTGCGTCCGGCTGCTCGGCCTCGACCCGTACGAGGTCGCGGCCCGGCTCGCCGCGCTCGCCCCACAGCTCGACACCGTCGCCGCGCGCGCCGCCGAGGCGGCCCGCGCCGGACTCGACGAGCTGCCCGCCGCCTCGGCCCCCCTGCTCGACGTCTACGCCGAGCAGCACCACTCCTGGAAGGTGCGTCTCTTTGCATCGTGACCACGTCGACCCCTACGACGCCCCCGTCCACCACGCCTTCACCGCCCCGACCCGGGCCCGCGCGATGCGGATCGGGCTCGGCGGCCCGGTCGGCTCCGGCAAGACCGCGACCGTCGCGGCGCTCTGCCGGGCGCTGCGCGAGGAGCTCTCGCTCGCGGTCGTGACCAACGACATCTACACCACCGAGGACGCCGAATTCCTGCTGCGGCACGCCGTCCTGCCGCCCGAGCGGATCATCGCCGTCGAGACCGGCTGCTGCCCGCACACCGCGATCCGGGACGACATCTCCGCCAACCTCGAAGCCGTCGAGGAGTTGGAGGCCGCGCTCGGGCCGCTCGACCTGATCCTGGTCGAGTCCGGCGGCGACAACCTCACCGCCACCTTCAGCCGAGGTCTGGTGGACCACCAGATCTTCGTCATCGACGTCTCCGGCGGGGACAAGATCCCCCGCAAGGGCGGGCCGGGGGTCTCCACCTCCGACCTGCTGGTGGTCAACAAGACCGATCTGGCCCCGCTGGTCGGCGCCGACCTCGGCGTGATGGCCCGCGACGCGAAGGCCCAACGCGGCGAACTGCCCACGCTGTTCTGCTCGCTGGCCGCACCCGACGGGGTGGCGCCGATCGCGGCCTGGATCCGCGAACGCCTGTCCGCCTGGCAGGCGCGGTGACCGCCGGCGCCCTGTCGGCCACCGCCCGGATCACCGCCGTCCGGGACGGGCGGGGCGGCACCGCGCTGCCCGTCCTGGACGGCGCCGGGCCGCTCGCGCTGCGCCGCACCACCGGCGAGGGCGCGGCGGCCCGGGTCGTGGTGGTGGGCTCGATGGCCGCGCCGCTCGGCGGTGACCGGCTGGCGGTGCACGCCCGGGTCGCCGCCGGGGCGGACCTGCGGGTGACCAGCGCCGCCGCGACGATCAGCCTGCCCGGCCGCAGCGGCGGCCCCGCCCACTACGACCTCGACCTGACGGTGGAGGAGGACGCCCGGCTCGACTGGCTGCCCGAGCCGGTGGTCGCCGCCACCGGCAGCCACCTGGTCATGACCACCAGGATCACCCTCGGCCCCGGCGCCCGGCTGCGCTACCGCGAGGAGCAGGTCCTCGGCCGGCACCACGACTGGGCCCGCCAGGCACCGCCGGGCCGGCTCACCTCCCGGCTGACCGTCCGCCGGGCCGGCCGGTTGCTCCTCGACCAGCAGACCGACCTCGGCCCGGGCGCCCCCGCCTGGAACGGGCCGGCCGCTCTCGCCGAGCACCGCACGGCGGGACAGCTCCTCACGGTCGGCCTGCCCGCCGGGCCGCCGCCCCCGGCCGCCGACGCCGCCCTGCTCACCCTGCCGGGCGCCGCCGCCACCCTGCTGACCGCGCTCGCCCCGGACGCCCTGACGCTCCGCCGCCTGCTGGACGGCTCCGGAGCGGGTGCGGCCACGGCGGCGGGTGCGGACGCGGTGCGGGAGCCCCGCGAGGCGATGGTCTGAGGGCCGCGGTCCGACTGCCGGAGTCCGACGGCCGCGCGCTGCCGGCCGTGGCCGCACAGGCGCCAGGGCCCGGCGTCAGCGGGCCGGGGCCTTCGGGCGCCGACGGTGGACGAACACCGCGGAGGCGGCCACCGACACCAGACCGGACACACCGAGCGCCAGCGAGGCGGTGGAGCCGCTGCCGACCGCCGCGGCCCGCAGGGCCGGTGCGGGTGCGGCGGCGGGGACGTCGCCGCCGTGGCCGTGGTGGTTCACCGTGGACTTCGCGTAGCCCGCGGTGATCTGCCGGTCGCTCGGGGCGGCCGGGGCGGCCTGCGCGGCGGCCGCCGCCGGTGCGGCGCCCTGGCCGTACACGATGTCGGAGCAGCTGTAGAAGGCCTCGGGGCTGTCGGTGCGCTGCCAGACCAGGTAGAGCAGCTGACGGCCGGTGCGGTTCGGCAGGGTGCCGGTGAAGGTGTAGTGGCCGCTCGGCGCGGTGCTGGTCACCGAAGTCCGGGCGACCGGGGTGGCGAGGTCGAGGTCCGACCACTTCAGCGGCTGGGTGGGGTCGTAGCCCTGCTTGGTGATGTACGTGGTCATCACGCCCATGTGCGGGGCGGTGACGCGGAAGTCGAAGGTGTACGGGCCGGCGGCCACGGCGGTGGCGGGCCAGTCGGCGCGGGCCATGTCCAGGGCCCGGTACTTGTCGCGGTCGGCCGAGCAGAGGTGGCCGTCCGGGATCAGGCTCTGGCTCCGGCCGTCGGCGTTCGCGATGTTGACCTCGTTCCAGTCGTAGAGCGGCTGGGTGCCGCTGGACGCGACGAGGTCCTTGCACACCTGGGACTTGGGGTTCTCGGGGCCCTCGGCGTAGCAGGTGGCGACCCTGCTGACCGGGCCGTACATCGAGCCGTGGGCGCTCGCGCTGCCGACCGCCACGGAGGCGGTCAGCAGGACGGTGGCGCCGACGACACCGACGGCTGGGAGGCGGCGGATTGACGACATGGGGGTGTCTCCTCGACCGTACTGGGCGGGTCCGGGCGTGGGGGAGGACGGCCCGGGACGCCCCGGGCGAGGCCGCACGGACCCGTCGGCGCGGCCTCGCCCGAGCGTACGATTGGACTAGACCATACGGCAATACCGTTGCGGTGGAAGAAATCTGACGGATCGTCAGAAATGGCCTGTCACTGTCCGCGCTGGAGCTGCTCGCCGAGGACGGCCGGCAGCCCGGTCCAGTCGCAGGAGACGAACGAGGCGTGCGCGGCGGCCAGCCGGGCCACCCGGGCGGTGGCGTCGGCCAGGGCGGGGGCGGTGTCCGAGAGTGCCGGGGTGACGTTCTGGGCGTCGGTCATCACCAGGAGGTAGTGGTTGGTGTCGTACCAGGAGGTGTCGACACCCCCGTCGACGTAGGCGTGCGCGTCACCGTCGAAGACCACGAACCACTGCCGCAGCGAGGCGTCCGGGTAGCGCGTCCGGGGGTCACCGGCGGCCGCGCCCAGGACGGACGGGAAGATCTGGGCCTGCCCGATCGCTCCGGCGGCCTGCAGGCCGTTCAGGTACTGCGCGTACTCGGTGTCCGTCCACAGGTGGTCGAACGGGTTGCTCTGCTCGAACGTACCGGGGATGGCCTCCAGGATGACCTTGCCCGCGAGCGCGGCGCGGGACGGCCAGTTGCCCGCCCGGGCGGCGGCGTCCAGCGAGGGGTAGCCGCCCAGCAGGTCGGCCGGGCGGAAGACCGCACCGCCGAGGTGGGTGCGGACCAGCGCGTCGAGCTGCGCCGGGCCGAGGCCGACCGTGGCGTCGAAGCCCGCCTTCAGCTCCAGCTTCACCATCACCGGGGCGTGCCCGGGGTGGGCGCCGAGCCAGATCCGGAGGTCGTCCAGGCAGCTGCCGAGGTCCTTGTTGGTGCCGCCCCGGTAGAGGTCGGCGGGGCCGGCCGCGTCGACGCAGTTGTTCTTGTTCCCGAGCGGGTTCGCGTGGCTCACCTTCCACTCGTGGGTGAAGGGGTCGACCCAGGTGTCCAGCTCGATCAGGGAGGCGCCGGTGTCCAGGGCGTCGGCCAGGAAGGGGAACTGCGCGGTGTCGCCGTAGGTGTTGTGGATGCCGACCGAGGTCCCCTCGGCCAGCGACGGCCCGCCGGCGGCGGCGGCCGCCCGCGGGCCCGGCAGCAGGACGCCGACGGCGGCCGCCAACAGGACGGCCAGCACGCGGAAGGGGTGGTTCGCGGCAGCGCGGGGGAAGGACATCGGGCCTCCGTGATCGCCGGCGGACGGTCCGCCGGGTACACCGGGCAACGCTAGCCAGCATCGGTGACGTATACATGACGACCCATGAAACTGCTCAGGTACGCGCAGACTTCACCGCACACGAGTCGGGCCGCCCCCGGTGGCGTGGTGTCCGGCCCCGGCCCGCACTCGCTCCTAGACTCGCCGGATGACCGACCGTCAGCCCGTCGCGGCGCGCCGTCCGCGACACCGCCCGCTCTCCCCGCTGCGGGAGCACCTGCGGGAGGCGTTCTGGTTCGCGCCGCTGCTCGCCTGCCTGGGCGCGATGGCACTGGCGGTCGCGACCAGCTGGCTGGACACCGAACTGGTCAACGAGGCTTTCCGGGTGGAGGGGAACGCGGCCGGCCTGATCTCCTTCGCCGGGGCGGCCAAGAGCGTGGTCTCGACCGTCAGCTCGGCGATGCTCACCTTCATCGGTGTGGTCTTCTCCATCTCGCTGGTGTCCCTGCAGATGGCGGCCAGCCAGTTCAGCCCCCGGGTGCTGCGCCTGTACGTCCGCAGCCGCCTCACGAAGGCCACCTTCTCGGCCTGCCTGGCCACCTTCCTGTTCACCCTGCTGGTCCAGTTGAGCTACGAGGACACCACCGACCCCGCCCAGGTCACCTCCGTCCCGGTGGCCTCGACCCTGGTGGCCCTCCTGCTCGTCCTGCTCAGCCTCGGGCTGTTCGTGCTGTACGTGCAGGCGACGCTGCGCCTGCTGCGGGTGCCGCACGTGATCGACCGGGTCACCGGCGAGTCCCTGGCCGTCATCGCCCACTACCGCTGGATGGCCCCCGAGGCCGGCGCGCCGCCGGCCGGCCCCGGGGAGGCGGTGACCCTGCTGCACGAGGGGCGCTCCGGCGTCCTGCGGGACATCGACGTCGCGCGGCTGGTCCGGGTGGCGCGCCGCCACGGCACCGTGCTGCACCTGGTCCCGAGGATCGGCGACTTCGTCACCCCGGGCACCCCGACGGTACGGGTGGCCGGCGGCAGCCCGCCCCGGCCGCGCCGGATCGCCTCGGCCCTGAACATCGGGGTGGACCGCACCATGCACCAGGACCTCAGCTTCGGCTTCCGCCAGCTGGTCGACATCGCGATCCGGGCGCTCTCCCCGGCGGTCAACGACCCGACCACGGCCGTCCAGGCCCTCGACCGGATCCACCAGCTGCTGGCGATGCTGGTGCGGTACCCCTTCGGCGAACTGGTCTGCCGGGACCGGGACGGCGTCGTCCGGCTGGTCCAGCCGGTGCCTGACTGGCAGCGCGTCGTCGACCTCGCCTTCACCGAGATCCGGATCTGCGGCGCGGGCCAGCCCCAGGTCACCCGGCGGCTCACGGCGGCGCTGGACGACCTGCTGCGGCTCACCGAGGAGGACCGCCGCCCGGCCCTGCTGCTCCAGCGGGAGCTGCTGGCCCGCGCGGTCGCGGAGCACGTACCGGACCCGGAGAACCGGGCCTTCGCCCTCACCCCGGACCGCCAGGGCATCGGCTGAGCAGCCGCACGGAAAACGCCCGCCCCCCGGGAAGCGGGGAGTCGGGCGTTCTTGGTGCGGCTGCTCAGCCGGCGTCGGCGATCCGGCGGCCGCGTTGCTCCAGCGAGGCGAGGTAGGCGTTGTAGGCGTTCAGCTCGGCGTCGCCGTCGCGGTCGGCGGCCCGGTCCTGGCGGCGGGCCTGCCGCTCCTCCGACTTCGCCCACTGCAGGGTCAGCGCGATCAGCACGACGGCCGTCGGGATCTCGCCGAAGGCCCAGGTGATGCCGCCGGCCATCTTCTGGTCGTCGATCAGGCTGGTGCCGGCCGGGGCCGCAGCGGTGTTGAACGTGGTGACCAGCTGCCCGGTGGCCATCATGACCGCCACGCCGAAGAAGGCGTGGAACGGCATGCCCATGAACAGCTCCAGGATCCGCATCACGAAGCCCGGCCGGTTCGGACCGGGGTCGACACCCATGATCGGCCAGAAGAACAGCATCCCGGCGGCCAGGAAGTGCAGCATCATCGCGATGTGCCCGATCCGGTACTGCATCAGGAAGTCGAAGAGCGGCGTGAAGTACAGCCCGTACAGGCTCGCGATGAACAGCGGGATGGTGAAGGCCGCGTGCGAGACCACCTTGACGAACCGGCTGTGCAGCAGCGCCACCAGCAGCTCGCGCGGCCCCCGCCCCCGGCCCTTGCCCGCCGGGCGCAGCGCGCGCAGCGCCAGCGTGATCGGCGCGCCGAGCAGCAGCAGGATGGGGGAGAGCATCGAGAGCACCATGTGCTGCATCATGTGCGCGCTGAACAGGACCATGCCGTAGTCGTTCAGGCCGCTGCAGGTCACCGCGACGATGCTGCCCACCCCGGCCAGCCAGGCGACCACCCGGCCGATCGGCCAGCGGTCGCCGCGCCGCCACAGCCGGACCACGCCGGTGCCGTACAGCGCGAGCGCGACCAGGCAGCCGACCAGGAACGGCCAGTCCGGGGACCAGGTGAGCGCGGCGGAGGCGGAGAACGGTTCGAGCGCGCCCATACCCCCGTGGTGGTGCATCCCTGCCATGCCGTCGCCCATCGGCGCGTCCCGCTTTCCGTCGTCCGTCCGCACGTGCCGGGCCGCGCGGTCCGGTTCGTCCGTTTTGCTTCGGCTCTCAGGGTAGGCGCCGCTTATCCCGCCGACGCAGCCGACCCCGCCGAAGCCGGCCGCGCCCCGCCGCGCGTCGGCTCCGCCGGGCCGCCGGTTTCGGCTTCAACGGGCCGGATGGACTGCGTCTTCTGCGCGATCGTCGCCGGCACGGCCCCCCCGGGGAGCCCGGCCGGCCGGGTCCGGCACAGGCGGTCGGTCTAAGGTTGGTGATCATGCAGACCACACCTGACCGGACGTCACCCGTCCCCCCGGCCGAGCTCCTGGGCGACCCGTACGGCAGCTACGCGCTGCTGCGCCAGGACGGCCCCGCGCACCGGATCACCGGCCCGGACGGGCTGCCGGTCTGGCTGGTCAGCCGGTACGCCGACGTCCGGCAGGCGCTCGCCGACCCCCGGCTCTCGCTGGACAAGAGCCACTCCCTGCCCGGCAACTACCGCGGCTTCGCGCTGCCCGCCGCGCTGGACGCCAACCTGCTCAACATGGACCCGCCGGACCACACCCGGATCCGCCGCCTGGTCTCGCAGGCGTTCACCCCACGCCGGGTCGAGCGGCTGCGCGAGCCCGTCCAGCGGATCGCCGACCAGCTGCTCGACGCCGTCGCCCCGCTCGGGCGCGCGGACCTGATCGCCGACTACGCCGCGCCGCTGCCGATCACCGTGATCTGCGACCTGCTCGGCGTCCCGCCCGAGGACCGGCGCGACTTCCGCGCCTGGACGGACGAACTGGTCACCCCCGACCGGGCCCGGCCCGAGGCCGCGAAGGCCGCGGTGGCCGCGATCGTCGGGTTCTTCGCCCAGCTGATCGCCCGCAAGCGCGCCGAGCCCGCCGACGACCTGCTCTCCGCCCTGGTCGCCGTCCGCGACCAGGAGGACCGGCTGACCGAGGACGAGCTCACCTCGCTCGCCTTCCTGATCCTGTTCGCCGCGTACGAGAACACCGTCCACCTCATCGGCAACGCCGTGCTCGCACTCCTCGACCACCCGGAGCAGCTGGTCGCGCTGCGCGCCGAGCCCGCGCTGATCGGCTCCGCGATCGAGGAGTTCGCCCGCTACGACGGCCCGGCGCCGCTGGCGATCCGCCGCTTCCCGGTCGAGGACCTGGCGATCGGCGGCGTCACCGTCCCGGCGGGCGAGACCGTGCTGCTGGTGCTCGGCTCGGCCAACCGCGACCCCCAGCAGTTCACCGAGCCCGACCGCCTCGACCTCTCCCGCACCGAGAGCGGCCACCTCGCGCTCGGCCACGGCATCCACTACTGCCTCGGCGCGCCGCTGGCGCGCCTGGAGACCGAGATCGCCCTCGCCACCCTGCTGCGCCGCTTCCCCGCGCTCGCCCTGGACGTCCCCCGGGACGAGCTGCGCCACCGGCCCTCGCTGCGGGCACGCGGCCTGCTGGCCCTTCCCGTCCGGTACTGAACCCGTCCCGTCTGCCGTCCGTATGCGGAGTCACAGGGATTCCACAAGGTCGGCCGCTACCGTGCGCGCGGGTCTCGCCGCCGCCGAGGGGGTGGGGAGCGGAGAGGACGGGAAGGCATGGAGCACGCGCAGGCCGTCGGCGGCCGGTACCTGGTGGACGGGCTGCTCGGGCACGGCGGCATGGCGGAGGTCCACCGGGCGCGGGACCTGCGCCTGGACCGGGTCGTCGCGGTGAAGGTGCTGCGGCCCGAGCTGGCGGCCGACCCGGCCTACCGGGAACGCTTCGGCCGGGAGGCGAGATCGGCCGCCGCGCTGAACCACCCCGGCATCGTCGCGGTCTTCGACAGCGGCGAGGGCGCCGGGCCGGGCGCGGACCTCCCGTACATCGTGATGGAGCACCTGCGCGGCGAGACGCTCGCCGAGCTGGTCCGGGACGGCCGCGCCCCCGGACCGGAGGGCGCGCTGCTGATCTGCGCCGAGATCCTGGACGCGCTGGCGCACGCGCACCGCAGCGGCACCGTGCACCGCGACATCAAACCGGCGAACGTCATGGTCACCGACCGGGGCGTGGTCAAGGTGATGGACTTCGGCATCGCCCGCCCGCTCGACCCGGCCGCGGGAGTCACGCTGACCGGCACCGGCATGGTCCTGGGCACCGCCGAGTACCTCTCCCCGGAGCAGGCCCGCGGCAGGCAGGTCGACGCCCGGTCCGACCTGTACTCCACCGGCTGCCTGCTGTACGAACTCCTCACCAGCAGACCGCCGTTCAGGGCCGAAACCCCGCTGGCCACGGTCTGGCTGCACCTGGAGGAGGCCCCCGCGCCGCCCTCGCGGTACGTACCCGGGCTGCCCGCGGCCGTGGACGCCCTGGTCCTCACCGCCCTGGCCAAGGAACCGGACCGGCGCTTCGCCGACGCGGCCTCGATGCGCGCTGCCGTCGGCCGGGCCCTGCGCGAACTCCGGCAGGCGGTGCCCGCCCCCGGTACCGCCGCCGCGCCCACCGCTGCCACGCCCACCGCCGCCGCGCGCGCCGTCAGCGCCGCTCCCACGCTCGCCGCCGCCGTGCCCGCCCCGTCGCCCGCTCCGTCGCCCACCCCCGCGCGGCGGCGCCGGATGCCCCGGGTGGCGCTTGTCCTGCTCGGGTGCGCGGTGCTGGCCGGCGGCGGTGTGGCGATCGCGTCCGCCCGCGGCGGCGCCGCGGCCACCGTCCCCGCACCCGACCTGCGGGGCAAGACCCTCGCCGAGGCCCGCCGCACCCTGCAGGGAGCCGGCCTGCACGTCGGACGGATCGCCACCGGCGACTGCGCCGTGCCGGTCGCCGCCGGGCGGGCGGTCTGCGGGCAGCAGCCGGTCCCGGGCGCCGGCGTCACCCGGGGCGGCGCCGTCGCGCTGCGGATCCCGGCCGATCCGGCGGCGGTGCGCTGAGCCGCACGGGCGGCCCGGACGGGCCGCCCCGGCGTGGCCGCGACCACCCGCGCTGCGCGGCCCCCGGGCCGGGTGAAGACTGGGACCGGACCAGGCGGCGGTGAACCGCCGCCCCGACCGCCCAGGGGAAGCATGCTTCTCGGACTCGTCACCGCCCTGCTCGCCACCCTCTGCTACGGCTTCGCGTCCGTACTGCAGGCCCGTGGCGCCCGCGAACTGCCCGAACAGAACCGGCCCGGGCTGCGCCTGCTCGGCGGCGTCGCCCGCTCCCCGCAGTTCCTGCTCGGGACGGGTCTCGACATCGCCGGGTTCGGCCTGGTCGTGGTCGCACTGCTCAGACTGCCGCTCTTCCTGGTGCAGGCCGTCACCAGCGCCAGCCTGGCGGTGACCGCGGCGGCGGCCGGCTGGCTGCTCGGCGGCCGGCTCGGGCGGCGCGACGTCCGGGGCATCGTCACCGTCGTCGCGGGGCTGGCCATGCTGGCGCTCAGCGCCGGGCCGGAGGGACACCGGTCCGGCGGTGCCGGGTTCCACCTCGGACTGCTGGCCACCGGGGGAGCCGTCCTGCTGCTCACCCTCCCGCTCGCGCACCGGCGCGGGAACGCGGTGGCGGCCGCGCTCGGACTGCTCGCGGGCACCGGCTTCGGCGTGGTCAGCCTGGCGGTCCGGGTGCTCGACCACTCCTCCCCGGCGGCGCTGCTCACCGACATCGCCACCTACGCGCTGGTGGTCGGCGGCCTGGGCGGGTACCTCTGCTACGCGCTGGCCCTGCAACGCGGCTCGGTGACCGCCGCGACCGCTGCCATGGTCGTCGGCGAGACCCTGGCACCTGGGCTGGTCGGGGTGCTGCTGCTCGGCGACCGGGCCCGGGCGGGGGCCGGCTGGCTGGCGGTGCTGGGCTTCGCGGTCGCGGTCGGCGGCGCCTTCGTGCTCGCCCGGTTCGGCGAGATCGAACCGCCCCCGCCGCCGGGCGGACCCGCCGTGCGACCGGGCGGCCACCGTGCGACGGTGGGGCTACCTGCGGACGACGGCCCTCCCGGCCCGGCCCGTCCGGGGGGCCCGAGCCCGGATGAGGTGGAGCGCATGACGACGGACCCCGCAGCCCCAGGCGAGCCCGCGGCGCCCTGGACGGCAGGATGAACACCGCCCCGGCGGGCGCCGGGCGGCCGGTCGCGCTGGTGACCGGCGCGTCCTCCGGCATCGGCGCCGCGACGGCCGTCCGGCTGGCCCGGGCGGGCTGGTACCCGCTGCTCTCCGGCACCGACCCCGCCCGGCTCGACGCGGTGGCCAGGAAGACCGGCGGCACGGCGCTGCCCGGCGACCTGGCCGAGCCCGGCGGCCCGACGGAGCTGGCCCGCCAGGCGCTCGCGCTGTCCGGCCGGGTCGACGCGCTGATCGCCAACGCGGGCATCGGCTGGCGCGGGCCGTTCACCGGGATGCCGCTCGACCTGCTCGACCACATGGTCACGCTCAACCTGACGGCGCCGCTGCGGCTGGCCCGCCTGCTGCTGCCCGCGATGGTGGAGCGCGGCAGCGGGTGCCTCGTCCTGACCGGCTCGATCGCCGGCCGGGTCGGCGTCCGCGAGGAGGCCGTGTACGCGGCGACCAAGGCGGCGCTGGGCATGTTCGCGGAGAGCCTGCGCTACGAGCTGCACGGCACCGGGGTCCGGGTCCGGCTGGTGATACCGGGGGTGGTCGACACCGCGTTCTTCAGCCGGCGCGGCACCCCCTACCACCGCGACCGGCCCCGCCCGGTGTCACCCGAGCGGATCGCCGACACCGTGCACGCCCTGCTGACCGGACGCCGGGAGGAGGCGACGGTGCCCGGCTGGTTGCGACTGCCCGAACGGGTGCACGGCACCGTCCCCGCGCTGTTCCGGCGGATGGCCGGCCGGTTCGACTGATGGCCGCCCGCCTGCTGCTCGCCGGGGCGGGCGCCGCCACGGCGGTGCAGCTGCTGCACCTGGCCCCCGCCGCCGCCCGGCTCCCGCCGGTCCGCCGCACGCTCTGCCGGGGGCTGGCCGGGTACGGCACCCGTACCCACGTGGCGCTGACCTTCGACGACGGGCCCGATCCGCGCAGCACCCCGCGCTTCCTGGACACCCTGGACGCCCTGGAGGTCCGGGCCACCTTCTTCCTGCTCGGCAGCATGCTCGAACGCGCCCCGGAGCTCGGGCGCGAACTGGTCGGGCGCGGCCACGAGGTCGCGGTGCACGGCTGGGACCACCGGCCGCCGTGGTGGCCGGACCCGGCCCGCGACCTGGCCGAGCTGCGGCGCGCCACCGAGGCGGTCACCGACCTCTGCGGCGTCCGCCCGCTCTGGTACCGCCCCCCGTACGGGGTCCTCACCAGCGGGCTGCTGCGGGCCGCCCGGCGGTCGCGACTGCGGACGGTCCTCTGGACGGGCTGGGGCCGGGACTGGACGGCCCACGCCACCCCGGCCTCGGTCCACGCGACCCTGCGCCCCCACCTGCGCGGCGGCGCCACCCTCCTGCTGCACGACTCCGACTGCACCTCCGCCCCCGGCGCCTGGACCTCCGCCCTCGGCGCCCTCCCCCTGCTGGCAGCCCACTGCCACGCCGCAAACCTCCAGCTCGGCCCCCTACGCGACCACGGCCTGACCCCCTGACCCGCTCGTCAGGGGCGCGTGGGGGTACCTCCCGGCCGAAGGATGGGGGAGAACTGCGCGAATCCGGGAGCGACGGCGCCGCACTCACCGCAAAAGTGCACCAGGCACCCCCAGGGGCGTGAGCACTGCCGAGCCCCTACGGGAGGAGTTCTGCGAGCGCAGCGCCGAACGCTGAGGCCCAGGGCCCCCGGGACGGGGTCAGGTCGGGCGGGGGCGGTGTGCCGTCCAGGAGGGCGAGGGCGCTGCGGACCACGTCGGCCGGGTGGGCGGAGGTGACGGCGGCCCGGCCGAGTTCCAGTTCGTGCTGGAGGTTGTCCCGGCCGTGGCCCTGGACCACGTCGAGCAGCAGCAGCGGGCGGCCCAGGGCGCGGGCCTCGCTGCAGGTGTCGCCGGAGCTGGTGACCACCAGGTCGGCGGCGGCCATCAGCGTCGGGACGCGTTCGGTGTAGCCGATGGGGTGGAGTCTGGGGTCCCGCCGCGCCGCCGTCCGGAGCCGGGACTCCAACGCCCGGTTACGGCCCGCGACCGCGAGTACGTGTGTCCCGGCGGCGGCCAGCGCGCGGGCCGTCCCGGCGACTGGGCCGAGACCCCAGGCGCCCGACATCAGCAGCACGCAGCGGGCGTCCGCCGGGATGCCCAGCTCGGTGCGCGCCTCGGCCCGGGTGGGCGGGGTGTAGAAGCCGGCCCGCAGGGGGGCGGGGACGACGGCGATCCGGGCCCGCGGGCGGTAGCGCCGCACCGCACAGGCCGCGACCTCGGAGGTGACCAGGAAGAGGTCGGTGGCGTCCTGCACCCACAGCCGGTGCGGTGTGACGTCGGTGCAGAAGACCGCGTGGACCATCCCCGGCCACCGCCGCCGCAGCCGGTTCACGGCGGACGCGGCGGTGGGGAAGACGGACACGACCAGCTCGGCCGGGCGGTCGTCCAGCAGCCGGCCCACCTCCGGGACGAGCCGCCTGCGGGCGGCGGCCTCGGCGAGCAGCGCGAGCCGCGTCCCGGGCCGCAGCGCGGCGAAGTGGAAGGCGTCGTACAGGCCGGGCAGCGCGAGCATCCGGCGGAAGACCGCCTCCCCGGCGGCGGCGCCCGCCGATCCGAGCAGGGCCATCGCGTCGACCGTCGCGGTGGTCCAGCCCAGGTCGTGCAGGGTGTCGGCGCAGGCCCGGGCCATCACGTCGTGGCCCTGGCCGAGGGAGCCGGTGAGCAGCAGCGCGTGCGGCATGTCGTCAGCCGCGGCCGGCTTCGGTGGACCGGTACCAGTCGATGTAGCGGCCGACCCCGTCGGAGAACGGGGTCTTGGGTGACCAGCCCAGCAGCCGTTTGGCCTTCGCGTTGGAGATCGCCCGGCCCGCGTAGTCGGCCGCGCGGGCCGGGACGTGTTCGATGGTGACCGGGCCGAGCAGCCCGCTCACGGTGTCGGCGACCTCCCGGATCGACACCGCCGTGCCGCCCTCCAGGGCGAAGGTCTGGTCCTGCGCGGCCGGGGAGAGCGCCCGGACGTGGGCTTCGGCGAGGTCTTCCACGTAGACCCAGTTGCGGGTCTGGCCGCCGTCCCCGGCGATGGTGATCGGGCGGCCGGCCAGGGCGGCCTGGACGAACCGGGCGATCACCAGCTCGTCCCGCATCCTCGGTCCGTACGGGATGCCGTACCGCAGGATGGTGAAGTGCTGGCCGTACAGGTCGTGGTAGCTGTGCACCGCCAGCTCGGCGGCGAGTTTGCCCGCCACGTAGAGGTGGCCGGTGCGGCCGAGGTCGATCGGGGTGTCCTCGGTCAGCTCCACGTCGTCCGCGCCGGGCGGGTCGTACGCGGCGCCGTAGACCCAGACGGTGCTGGCCAGCACCACGCGGGCGGAGCCGGCCCGGCGGGCGGCCTCCAGCACGCTGACCGTGCCGTCGACGTTCATCCGGGTGGCCTGCACGGGGTCGGTGGCGACCTGGTCCACGTTGGCGGTGGCGGCGAGGTGGAAGACCACGTCGCTGCCGGCCAGCGCGGCGGTCAGGCCCGCCAGGTCGAGGATGTCGGTGCGGACGTACTCGGCGGAGGGGTTGGTCCGGACGGCCGGGCCGCCGGCCGGTGCGCTGTCGATCACCAGCACCTCGTGACCCGCACCCAGCAGCCGGTCCACCACGTGGGACCCGATGAATCCGCACCCGCCGGTGACCACGGCTCTCATGGCGTCCCCTCAGTTGATCAGATCGGCGTGGACGGCGGAGAGCGCGGAGAGCACCTGGTCGACCTCGTCGTCCCGCATGTCCGAGTGGACGGGCAGGCAGACGTGGCGGGCGCAGACGTCCTCGGCGACCGGCAGCGGACCGTCCGCGTACGCGGCCAGCACCGGTTGGTGGTGCAGCGGCAGGTCGTAGACCTCGCCGGGGAGCCGGACGCCGAACCGCTCGCGCATTTCGCTCTTGAAGAGCGCGCGGTCCACTCCTTCCGGCAGCAGCACCATGTACTTGTAGTAGTTGCTCCGGCAGCCGGGGGGCTCGGCCAGCGGCTGCAGGCCGGGCAGCCCGGCCAGTGCGACGTGGTAGCGGTCGGCCACCTCGCGGCGGGTCTCGATGAACTCCTTGAGGCGGCGCAGGTGCACCTCGCCGATCGCCGCGTGCACCTCGCTCAGCCGCCAGGAGTAGCCCTGGCGGACGTGGTGGTTGGTGAGGAAGGAGCCCTTGCCCTGGTCCCGGTAGATCCGGGCCTCGTCGCGCAGCCGGTCGGAGGCGGTGACCAGCATGCCGCCCTCGCCGCAGGTGGTGACCTTGGTGGCGTAGAACGAGAACGCCCCGGCGGCGCCGAAGGACCCGGCGAACCGGCCGTCGTAGCTGCAGCCGTGGGCGTGCGCCGCGTCCTCGATCAGCTGGATGCCGCGGTCGTCGCAGAGCCGCCGGATCGCGTCCACCTCCGGGGTGATCAGCCCGCCGATGTGGACCAGCAGGACGGCGGCGGTGGCGGGGGTGAGGGCCGCCTCCAGGGTGGCCGCGCTCAGCGCGAAGGTGTCGGCCGCGACGTCGGCGAAGACCGGCCGGCCGCCCGCGTGCAGCACGGCCGCCGCGGTGGCGTAGAAGGTGTTGGCGGGCACCACGACGTCCCGCCCGGCCACCTCCGTGATCCGCAGGGCGATCTCCAGGGCCGCCGTGCCGCTGGTGACCGCGACGGCGTACGGCACTTCGTGCGCGTCCGCGAAGGCGGCCTCGAAGCGCTCGGTGCGTGGCCCGAGGGTCATCGCACCGGTGGCCAGAATTTCCGTGACCGCGTCGGCGACCGCCGACCGGTCGTCCTCCGGGTACACGACTCGCGCGGCGGGAACATCCACGCGCCACCTCCGACACTCGGCGGGATCGGTCAGGGCCCAGGGCATCCGGGGCGCATGTCACGTTACCCGGGAAAGCCGACGAAGCATTGGATATGCGGCCAAAAGGGACAGTGCCGCTCCCGGTGTCGGACGGTCGGCGGGGCCGACATCGCGCCATCCCCGCGATGTGAGGGCGGCCACTGAAATCGCTCTCTGTCCGAACGATTTCCTGCATTTCGGGTGCCAGGGGCGCAAATCTCCTGCGAGATCCCCGATCCGCCGACGGGTGGAGGAGTTCCTTCGGTGACGATCGATCGGCTCCTCCGGCGGAACTGTCCGGAAATGTGGCCAACTCGTGGACCCCCGCCATTCGGCTGTTACGACCAGTGCACCGGCTCTGCAAACATGGATCCGGACGAGCCGATCATGAAATATGCCAGCGGCATAGTGGCCAACGCGGCTTCTCCCGCGTGGTTCTGACGGTCCGTCGAATCCTCAGACACATCTGTTCGCGCGCCCCGCCACCGGCGGGGCGCCAAAGGGGGGTAAAGCCATGTCCGAATCCAGCCGAGGATCCGACCTCACGCGCCGCCGCATGCTCCAGGGCGCGGCCGTCGCGCTCACCGCCGCCGCCGGGACGGCGCTGATCGGCCTGACCGGGCCCACCGACCGGCCCGCCGCGGCCGCCGGCCTCGCCGGGTCGGACGAGTTCGACGAGGTCTACCAGGGCCGCCGGATCCAGGGGCGGCCCGTGACGGACGGCGCCGCCGCGGGCCACCACCACGGCGGGGGCTACGCCGTGCTGATAGACGGCCGGCCGCTGCACATGATGCGCAACTCCGACGGGACGTGGATCAGCGTCGTCAACCACTACCAGACCTTCACCACGCCGCGCGGGCTGGCCCGCGCCGCCGTCAACGAGCTCCAGGGCGCCACGCTCGTCTGACCCGTCCGACCCGTCTAACCCGGCCGGTGCGACCGGCCACCGAAAAGCAGCTCATCCCACGAGGGGGACACATGGCAGTCCGCAAGAATCAGGCGACCCTGACGGCCAAGGAGAAGCGCGACTTCGTCAACGCCGTACTGGAGCTCAAGCGTGCCGGGGGGTACGACGACTTCGTCAGCACCCACGACTCCTTCATCAAGAGCGACTCGGACGACGGTCCGCGGACGGCCCACCACGCGCCGTCCTTCCTGCCGTGGCACCGCAGGTTCCTGCTCCAGTTCGAGCAGGCGCTGCAAGGCGTGAACCCGGACGTGACGCTGCCGTACTGGGACTGGACGGCCGACCGCACGCCGACCGCCTCCCTGTGGGGCAGCGACTTCCTGGGCGGCGACGGCCGCCGCAGCGACGGCCAGGTGACCACGGGTGCCTTCGCCTTCAGCGGCGGCAAGTGGCCGCTGAAGGTCAGCCCCGACAACCGGACCTTCCTGCGCCGGGCGATGGGCCGAGGCGTGGCCGAGCTGCCCACCCGGGCGGAGGTGAACTCGGTGCTCGCGCTCCCCGACTACGACGCGGCGCCGTGGAACGGCTCCTCCGAGGGCTTCCGGAACAACCTGGAGGGCTGGCGGGGCGTCAACCTGCACAACCGGGTGCACGTCTGGGTCGGGGGCCTGATGCTGACCGGCATGTCGCCCAACGACCCGGTGTTCTGGCTGCACCACTGCTTCGTCGACAAGCTGTGGGCCGAGTGGCAGAGCCGCCACCCCGGCCAGGGCTACCTGCCGGCCGACAGCACCGACAACGTGGTCGCGCTGGGCGACGCCATGAAGCCCTGGAACGACACCACCCCGGCCGACATGCTCGACCACACCGGCCACTACACCTACGACACCGGCTTCTGACAGCGGCCTGCCCCGGTCTCCGTGGGGGAGACCGGGGCAGGCGGCGCGGCTCAGGCCGACCGGCACATGGAGGTCGGCCTCAGATGACGGTCTCGGCCTCGATGTAGCGCTCGGCGGGGACGGTCTTCAGGTCGGCCACCGCCTCGGCCAGCGGCACCAGGTTGATCTGGGTGCCCTGCAGTGCGGTGATGTGCCCGAAGGCGCCCTTGTGGACGGCCTCGACGGCGTGCCAGCCGAAGCGGGTGGCGAGCACGCGGTCGTACGCGGTCGGGGTGCCGCCGCGCTGGGTGTGGCCGAGGATGACCGGCTTGGCCTCCTTGCCCAGGCGGTGCTCCAGCTCGCGGGAGAGTTGGTTGGCGACACCGGTGAAGCGCTCGTGGCCGTAGATGTCCTTGACGCCCTCCTCCCAGTGCATGGTGCCGGGCTCGGGCTTGGCGCCCTCGGCGCAGACCACGATGGCGAACTTCTTGTTCCGGTCGAAGCGCTCGCGGACGACCTCGGTCAGCCGGTCGATGTGGAACGGGCGTTCGGGCACCACGATCGCGTGCGCGCCGGCGGCCATCCCCGCGTGCAGCGCGATCCAGCCGGTGTGGCGGCCCATCAGCTCGACCACCATCACCCGCTGGTGCGACTCGGCGGTGGTCTTCAGCCGGTCCAGCGCCTCGGTGGCCACCGAGACGGCGGTGTCGAAGCCGAAGGTGACGTCGGTGCAGGCGATGTCGTTGTCGATGGTCTTCGGCACGCCGACCACCGGCAGGCCCGCGTCGCTCATCAGCTTCGCGGCCTTCAGGGTGCCCTCGCCGCCGATCGGGATCACCGCGTCGATGCCGAGGTCCGCGCAGTACTTCTTGGCGCGCTCGACGCCGTCCCGCAGATGGCTCGGCTGGACCCGGGACGAGCCCAGGATGGTGCCGCCCTGGGCCAGGATGCCGCTCACCGACTCGATGGTGAGGGGACGATGGACGCCTTCGAGCAGACCGCGCCAGCCGTCCTGGAACCCGATGATCTCGTCGCCGTGGTCGACCACCCCCCGGTGGACCACGGACCGGATCACGGCGTTCAGGCCGGGGCAGTCACCGCCGCTGGTCAGCACACCAATACGCATTGCTTTGCAACTCCCGAGCAGTACCGGACGGCCGGACTTCCACCTTGGTGCTTGCCCCTAAAGGACGGCTCGTATCAGACATAAGTCGTCGAATCGGGCCATAGAGCAGCATACGGCCCCTGCGTCCGGCCGGGCAGGCGCCAACGAGGGAGCGACGTCGTCGGCGCACCCGCGCGGAACTGCGGCTGGACACCGAGGAGGGTGTGCGTCCAGCTTCCGTATTGTCGTACGAAGAGTGGCCCCGGGGTACCGGGTGACCGCCATGCGGTCACCCGGCACCCGCGCGTGGGTCGGCCGTGGGTCAGGCGGGCTGGCGGGTGGCGGTGATCCGCTCGTTGCGCAGCGCGTCGTACCAGGTGGTGTCGGCCGGCGGCAGGGCGTTCACGTCCAGGGCCAGCTTGATCAGCATGTCCGCGACGGCGGGGTTGCGGGCCATCACCGGGCCGTGCAGGTAGGTGCCGAAGACGGTGTCCCGCCAGGCGCCCTCGGTGCCGTCGCCGGTGCCGTTGCCCCGGCCGGTCTGGACGGTGGCCAGCGGAGCCACGCCCTGGCCCAGGTGCGTGACGCCCTGGTGGTTCTCGAAACCGGTCAGCTGCGGCAGGTTCAGCCGGGGGTCGACCTCGGCGAGCACGTCGCCGACGCACCGGCCGCCCTCGCCCCGGGTCGACCAGACGTCGAGCAGGCCGAGGCCCGGCTCGCGCTCGCCCAGGTCGTTGACGAACTCGTGGCCGAGGATCTGGTAACCGGCGCAGACCGAGAAGATGATCGCACCGTTCTCGGCGGCCCGGACCAGCCCGGTGTCGGCCCGCAGCCGCTCGGCCGCCAGCCGCTGCGGACGGTCCTCGCCACCGCCGATCAGGTAGATGTCACCGCTGGTGGGGACCGCCTGGTCGGAGCGCACGTCGATCCGCGTCACCCCGAGACCGCGCTGGCGGGCCCGGCGCTCGACGACCAGCGCGTTGCCGCGGTCGCCGTAGGTGCTCAGCAGGTCCGGGTAGACCCAGACCAGCCGCAGGTTGCTGTCGCTCATCCGCGAGGCCCTTCCGTACGACTGCTGCGGCTGCTGCTGCGGCGGGGCGTACTGCTGGGAGTGGTCGAAGTGCGGCCCGCCCTCGGGACGGCCGTGCTGGGGCTGCGCGGCGAACGGCTGCCCGCCGTGCGGCTGCCCGTCGAAGGGACGGCCGCCGTGCGGCTGCGCGCCGAAGGGCTGGTCACCGTGGGGCTGGGGAGACTGGGGAGGGAACGACATCAGTTGGCCACCGCCTTTCGCAGCTGCTGGAACGCGGTGTAGTTGGCGATCGCCTCGATCCGTCCGGGCGGGGCCATCTGCACGGCCTGCTCCAGCGTGTCCACCACCTGGAACTGCAGGCCGGCGACCTCCAGCCGCACCGCGAGGTCCAGCTTGCGCTGGCCCATCACGAAGACCGGGTGACTGGCCAGCCGCTCGTAGTCGACGTCCCAGAGCCAGGAGGTGTCGGTGCCGTCCGCGTCCAGCGCGTTCACCGACAGGACGACCGGCGCGGGCGGGCCGTCGATCAGCGAGAAGGTCTCCAGCCAGCCGGCCGGGTTCTTGGCCAGCAGCAGGCGGACGTCCCGGCCCAGGTACGAGACCACGTCGTAGCGGCCGGCCACCGCGGTGACCGACTGCATCCGCTCCAGGGCGACCTGCGGGGCGACCCCGAAGACGGCGGCCACGGCGGCCGAGCTGGTGGCGTTGGCCAGGTTGGCGCGGCCCGGCAGCTGGAGCGAGATCGGCCAGGCGCCGCGCTGCGGGTCGATCACGTGGGTGCCCTGGAGCGCCCAGTGCGGCTGCGGACGGCGGAAGCCGCAGTCCTGGCAGAACCAGTCGTCGCCGGGGCGCTGCATCACACCGCCGCAGGACGGGCAGGACCAGGCGTCCTCCTTCCACGCCTGGCCGGCGGCCACCCAGACCACCTTCCGGCAGGAGGAGGCGGCCCAGGTCACCAGCGGGTCGTCCGCGTTGGCGATGATCACGGCCTCGGTGTCCTTGAGGCCCTCGCGCCACTTCTCGGCCATCATCCGCGTCTCGGCGGCGCGGTCCAGCTGGTCGCGCGAGAGGTTCAGCAGCGCTATGGCCTTGGGGTTGGTGTCGCGGGCGACCCCGGCCAGGTACTTCTCGTCGACCTCGATCACGCCGAACTTGGCGTCCGAGCCGCCCGCCAGCGCGGCGGTGATGCCGGCCGGCATGTTGGCGCCCAGCGCGTTGGAGACGACCGGGCCGGCGGCGCGCAGCGCCTCGGCGATCAGCCGGGTGGTGGTGGTCTTGCCGTTGGTCGCGCTGACCAGGACCACGTCGAGGTGTTCGGCGAGGGTCGCGAGCAGGTCGGGGTCCAGCTTGAGCGCGACCTTGCCGCCGATCACCGAGCCGCTGCCGCGGCCGGCCTTCTGCGAGAGGGCGGCGGCCACCCGGCCGGCCGTCACGGCGAGCTTGGCGCGGGCGGGCAGCGAGGCGTCGCGTACGGCCGCGGCTTCCGAATCGGTGCCTGGCATGCTCAGTGGTTCCTCCTTGCTGCGGCGCCCTCCGGGGGGTTCGCGAGAACTCCTCGGGGGCGGGGACGGGGGCCAGCCTACCCACTCCGCCCTCCAGCACCGATTTCCGGACCCTCGGTGGGACGGAAGTCGCGTGAACTGTGTGCTTACGGCAACCACAGCAGGGGCGCGGGGAACTGCGCGCGCAACCGTGCACGTACGTTGTGCCCTGGTCGCGCAGTTCCCCGCGCCCCTGGGGGTGCCCAGTTGCGTACGGCCACCCGGCGAGGGGCTACCGCGCCGGGCCGGTGGGCCAGGGGGTGGGGAGTTGGTCCGCGGCCTCGGCGAGGTGGGCGGTGATGGTGAGGACACCCGCCTCGATCTGGTGGTCGAGCGGGGCGCCGAGCCGCCGCATGGTGGCGATCAGGCCGGTGTTGGAGGCGTGCGTGACGGCGTAGACGGTCGGGACGCCCGCCTCCAGGGCCAGCGCGGCCATCCGCCGCAGCAGGTCGAAGCCGAGGCCGCGCCGCTGCCAGTCGTCCTCGACCAGCAGCGCGACCTCCGCGCTGTCGTCGTCCCAGATCAGGTGGGCCAGTGCGACGATCCGCCCGTTCGGCGCCTCCACCGCGAGGGTCTGCCCGTGCCGGGGGTCGAGCAGGTGCTCCAGGTAGCGGTCGGCGTCGTGGACCGGGCCGTGGTAGCGCTTGCGCAGGGCCTCCGGGGAGCAGCGGTGGTGCATGGCGACCGCTGCCGCGAGGTCGTCCCGGTCGGCCCGCCGGACGGTCAGGTCCGTCCCGGCGGGCAGACTGAGCCGGGCCTCGACCTTGGGGACGCGCGGGCCGAGCAGGGCGTCCAGCTCGACCAGCTTGCGCGCCCGGGCGAACTCCGTCGGGGTGAACGGCAGGTGCGGCCGGGTCAGTTCGATCAGGTCGCCGGACGGGGCCGGCAGCCGCATCACGTGTCCCTCGAACCCGGCGCCCGCCCGCGCCGCGCCGCCCGGGTACTGCCGGATGGTGCAGCGGCCGAACAGCTGCCGCAGCGCGACCGGCAGCTCGGCGGCGTCCAGCGCCGTCCGGGTGGCCAGCGCCAGCACGTGGGTGGGCTCGTCCACCAGGTCGTGCGCATCGGCCGGGTCGGTCCAGATGTCCTGGCCCCCGGCGGCGGCCACCGTGGCCGCCAGCTCGGCCCGGGTCAGCGCGAGGGGCGCGCGGACCAGGAACTCGTCGACGGTGCCGGCCGGCAGCGGGTGGGCCTGCAGCGAGATGATGTTGATCTCCCGCCCGGCGAAGGCGGTGCAGATCCGGGCCAGGCTGCCGGGGGAGTCGGCGACGGTGGTCCGGATCCGCCAGAGCGCGGTCTCCTGGTAGTCCCGCAGCGGTCCGCTCACCTCCGCCGCCCCGGGTGGTCCGGCCGGCTCGGGGCCGGGCGGTCCGTGCGGGTGGCGCTGCGCCCACCAGACGTGGAACAGCGCCGTGCCGATGAGCGCGAGCGCCGAGGCGACCAGCAGCACCGGTCCGTCGTGCCCGTGCACCACGACGTTGGCGACCAGGTCGGCCAGGGCGACGGCGACGAAGACCGCGCCGAGTTCGGTGGTGTCCCGGCGCCAGTGGTGGCCGCGGGCGCTGCGCCGCTGGGCGCGGGAGGGGGTGGCGGGCCGGTGGTCCGGGAATCTGTCCATAGGAGCATGGTGTCGCTCCGGTGTTTCGCGATCACGAATCCCCCGTGACCTGTTGGTAAATGTCTCAGGTTGGTCCCCGAACGACCTGAACGGGCCGTTCTGCGACCGTCGTCCGTCCGGTGGCAGGCGGTCAGTAGCCGGGGCGACATTCCATCAGACCCACTGCGGCGGTGCGTACTTCGCTCAGCAGCAGGTGGAGGTCGGCCTCGGTGGTGGCGGAGTTGAGCAGACAGGCCCGGAGCATTTCGCGGCCCTCGTGGACGGCACCCGTGACGAAGACCTTGCCTTGCAGCTGCACCCTGACCGGCAGTTGCCGGTTGAGGGCGTTCACGGTGTCCTCGTCCGCCCCGGCGGGCCGGTGGCGGAAGGCGACGATGGAGGTCTGCACCGGTGCGAGCAGCTCCAGGTCCGGCGCGGCGTCGATCAGCTCGCCGAGCCGCCGGGCCAGTGCGGTGCAGCGGGCGACGTCGGCGGCGAGGCCGTCCCGGCCGCGGTGGGCGATGGTCGCCCAGACCTTGAGCGAGCGGAACGGGCGGGTCTGCTCCATGCCGTACTCGGAGAACCAGCCGAGCGCGCCCGCCGCCTCGTCGCGCAGGTAGGAGGGGACCAGGCTGAAGGTGCCGCGCAGCTCGTCGGTGTCGCGGACCAGTGCGCACCCGCAGTCCACCGGCACCCCGAGCCACTTGTGCGGGTCCAGGGCGAGCGAGTCGGCGCGGTCCATCCCGGCGTAGCGGTGCGCGATGGCCGGGTCCAGCACGCCGAAGGCGCCGTACGCGCCGTCCACGTGCAGCCAGAGCCGCTCGGCGGCGCAGAGGTCGGCGATCGGGTCGAAGGCGTCCACCGCGCCGGTGCCGACCGTGCCGGCCGAGGCGACGACCAGGAAGGGCAGCAGCCCGGCGGCCCGGTCCTCGGCGACGGCGGCGGCCAGTGCGGTGACGTCGAGCCGGCCGTCGGCGTCACTGGCGACGGTCCGCAGGTGCCGGCTGCCGAGCCCGAGCAGTTCGACGGCCTTGCGGACGCAGGAGTGGGTCTCCTCGGTGGCGTACGCGGTCAGCGGCGGGAGGGCGGCCAGGCCGTCCGCGCGCAGGTCCACGCCGGCCAGCCGGGCGGCGCGGTTCCGGGCGGCGGCCAGGCACAGGATGGTGGCCATCGAGGTGCCGGAGGTAAGGATGCCGCCGCCGGGCGGATGGGGGAAGCCGACCAGCTCGGCGATCCAGCGGACCACGGCCCGCTCCAGGTGGACGTCGGCGTGGTCGCCGCCGGCCGAGCTGGGGTTCATCGCGGCGGCGGCCAGGGTGGCCAGCACCCCGGCCGGGGCGGGGGCCGAGTTGACCCAGCCGAAGAAGCGCGGGTGGCCGTTGCCCATCGGCGCGGTCATCACCTCGGCGGCGATCACGTCCAGCAGCCCGGCCAGCGGCGTGCCCCCGGCGGGCAGCGGCGCGTCCAGCAGTGCCTGCCGCCGGGCGGGGTCCATCGGCTGCCAGACCGGGCCGTCGGCCACCCCGTCCAGGTAGTCGCTGACCAGCGCGGCGGTGGCGTGGGCGGCGGTGCGGAAGTCGTCGGAGGGGGCGGCGGGCCGTGCGGCGGGTGCTGCGGCGGGCGGTACGGCGGAAGACGCGCTCATGGTGCTGCTCCAGCGGGTGGGCCGGGGTGCGGCGTCCTCGGCGCACCAGGTGCGACGATCCTAGGCCCTGGCCGGGTCCGGGCCCGGCCCGCCCGTTCCGGTGTCAGTCCAGGGTGGCGGGCAGACCGCCCGCCGCGCGGCAGTACCCGGCGATCTCCTGGTTGGTGATCTGGGCGCAGAGCCGGGCGGCCGCGCCGGAGTCGGTGTAGTTGACCGTCCAGTAGCTCATCAGGCCGTCCGTGCAGGCCCGGCGGTGTGCCGCGTCGGACCCGGTGGCGCACTGGTCGGCGGTCCAGTTCGCCCGGTCCAGGTTGTACTTCATGGTCCGCGAGCCGACCCCCCGGCTGCAGTCGATGTCGCCGCCGGTGGACTGGGCGTTCAGGCACCACTTCAGGGCGCCGGCGAAGACCTCGGGGTGGTTGGGGTAGTCGTGCGAGCTCAGGTAGAAGGTCGGGGCGTAGAAGTAGCAGGCCGACCGGAACAGCGCGGGCTGCTCGGGGCAGGGGTAGAGCGGTTCCTGCGCGAGCTTGTCGGCGGGGAGGTTGGCCTTCGCCTTCTCGTCCTCCTCGTCCGGCCCGAAGAGCTGCATGAACAGGCCTTCGGAGCAGGTGATCCGCCGGCTGTCGGTGGGGAACTCGTTGCAGAGCTCGCGGGCCTTCGCCACGTCCTGCTGGGCGACGAACATCGTGCCGTGGCCGACGCCGTGGATGCACGGGCCCTTGTTGGCGGGTGCGCAGAGCTTCAGCAGGTCGGCGGCCGGGTCCTTGGAGGCGTTGAGCATCTCCTCGACCGCGCCGTGCAGGTAGCCCGCCGCGCAGGTCTCGTGCGGGAAGGAGATGACCTTCTCGAAGTCCTCGTGGTAGCGCTTGACGGCGGCGTGGCCCAGCTCGTGCGCGATCGGGTGGCAGAACCGGACGGTGTACGGCTGCTTCTTGGTGATCGCGTCCAGGTCGGCGAGCGCCACGCCCGGGTCGGTGGCGGCCATCTCGGCCATCAGCTTGTTGCGCAGGGTGCTGCGGGTCCAGACCGCCGGGTCCCCGGTCGGGACGGCGGACGCGCTGCGGACGGCCACCGGTGCCGCCGCCGCGGACCCCGCCGGGGGAGTGCTCCCCGGCGGGGTCCACTGGGTCACCGCCACCGCGCCGAGCCCGAGGGCGCCGAGCAGGAAGGCGGTGATGATCGCGAAGACTCGCGGTTGCATGACGGTGGTCCCCAGCTCGCTTCGGACGGGTGGTCCTCCCATCCTGGCGGCAGTGGGCCGGAATGTACCGGTTTGCGCCCGCCATCCGGGAAGTGTCGGGCCCGCTGCGCGGTCGCCGACCCGTTCAACGAAGCCGGCGCCACCCGGTCACCGTTCCTCCCCGGAGTGGCCCCCCTTCCCGCTCGGAGGTCCGGTCAGATCTCCAGTGCCACGTCGTAGTCGGACAGCCAGGCGTCCAGGTCGAGCGCGACCTCCATCCCCAGCCGGGCCGCCTGCGGGTCGGCGTCCGGGCCGATCGCGTCGGCGACCGCGCGGCGGTTGAGCAGGTCGTGCACCGGGGAGTCCGGCCGGGCGGACAGCGCGGCCAGTTCGCGCTGGAGGATGCGGGCGTACCCCGGGTCCTGGGTGCTCGGGTACGGGCTCTTGACCCGGTCGGCCACCTCGGCGGGCAGCACGTCCCGGACGGCCGCGCGCAGCAGGCTCTTCTCCCGCCCGTCGAACGTCTTCATCGACCACGGGGTGTTGAAGACGTACTGCACCAGCCGGTGGTCGCAGAACGGCACCCGGACCTCCAGCCCGGTGGCCATGCTCAGCCGGTCCTTGCGGTCCAGCAGGACCCGGACGAACCGGGTCAGGTTGAGATAGCCGAGCTCGCGCATCCGCCGCTCCACCGGGTCGGCCCCGTCCAGGTGCGGGACCTCGGCTATCGCCTTGTGGTACTGCTCCCGCTGGTAGCCCGGCAGGTCGAGCTTGGCGAGCAGGTCGGGGGAGAGCAGCCCCTCCCGGGCCGAGACGCCGGGGCCGGCCAGCGAGGACATCGCCGCCACCCACGGGAACTCCTGGGCGGCCACGGCCACCGGGTCGTGGAACCAGCGGTAGCCGCCGAACAGCTCGTCCGAGGCCTCACCCGAGAGCGCGACCGTGGAGTGCTTCCGGATGCCCTTGAACAGCAGCAGCATCGAGGTGTCCATGTCGCCGAGGCCGCCCGGCAGGTCCCGGGCGTGCAGCACGGCCCGCCGGTACTCCGGGGACGACAGGGCGGCGCTGTCCAGCTCGATGGTGCTGTGGTCGGCCCCGACGTGGTCGGCCAGCAGCCGGGCGAACGGACCGTCCGGGGTGCCGCGCAGCTCGTCGGCGCGGAAGTTCTCGGTCTGTCCGGGGAAGTCGACGTCGAACGAGCGGACCGGGCCGTGGCCGCCCTCGCGCAGGCTCTTGGCGGCCAGCGCGGTGACGGCGCTGGAGTCCAGCCCGCCGGAGAGCAGCGAGCAGAGCGGCACGTCGGAGATCAGCTGGCGGCGCACGATGTCGTCCAGCAGCGAGCGGATGGTGCCGATGGTGGTGTCGAGGTCGTCGGTGTGCTCCCGGGCCTCCAGCGCCCAGTACCGGTGCTTGGTCAGCCCCTCGCGGCGGACCCGGACGAGGTGTCCGGGCTCCACCTCGGCCAGGCCCCGGTAGATCGCGTGCCCGGGTGCCTTGGTCATCGCCAGCAGCTCGCGCAGCCCGTCCAGGTCGACCCGGGCCCGCACGTCCGGGTGGGCCAGTACGGCCTTGGGCTCGGAGCCGAACAGCACGCCGTGCGGCGTCGGGTAGTAGTAGAGCGGCTTGACGCCCATCCGGTCGCGGACGAGCAGCAGCTCCTCCGCGCGGGCGTCCCAGATCGCGAAGGCGAACATCCCGTTCAGCCGGTCGACGAAGCCGCGCCCCCACTGGAGGTAGGCGTGCAGCACGACCTCGGTGTCGCTCCTGGTGCGGAAGCGGTGCCCGGCCGCCTCCAGCTCGCTGCGCAGCTCCAGGTAGTTGTAGACCTCGCCGGTGTAGGTGAGGGAGGCCAGCAGGCGGCCGTCCTCCTCCACCACCATCGGCTGCGCGCCGCCGTCGATGTCGATCACGGCGAGCCGGCGGTGCCCCAGCGCGGCGTGCGGCTGGAGGTGCACCCCGCCCGCGTCCGGCCCCCGGCAGGTCATCGTCTGCGTCATCGCGTCGAGTGTGGTGCGCTCGCCGGTCAGGTCACGATCGAACGCGACCCAGCCTGTCATTCCGCACATGTAACAGCCCCCACCGTTTCGTTTGTGTGTCGATATGATCACGCTACGCGTGCGTAGGGTCTGGATCAAGAGGGCCGAATGCCGGAACCCGTGCCCGATTTCGGGCAGGATTCTTGGTTTCATCGAGACCGGACGCCTAGGCTCCCCTCTCGTGTCCGCCTCACCGCACCCTCACGAAGACCTGCTCGCCCACCTCACCCGCATCAGCCCGCTGGGGCCGCGGGAGGCGGCGCGGGTGGTCGCGGAGGTGCTGGCGTACTTCTCCGAGTCCACCGAGGAGTACGTCCGGCGCCGCCACGGTGAGCTGCAGGCACGCGGCCTCACCAACGAAAAGATCTTCGCCCGGCTCGGCACCGAACTCGCCGCCCGCCGGGTCGCCGCGCCGGAGCTCTCCGCCCGCCAGCTGCGCCGGATCGTCTACGGCTGAGCCCGACCCGCCCGGTCCGTACCGGATCACCTGCCCGACCCGCCCGACCTGTACCGAGAACCTGAGGAGCAGCCCCCATGTGCGGAATCGTCGCCTACATCGGCCCCAAGGACGCGACCACCTTCCTGCTGGAGGGCCTGCAGAGGCTTGAGTACCGGGGCTACGACTCGGCGGGCGTCGCCGTCGCGGGCAAGGCCGGCACGCTCAAGGTCTGCAAGGTCAAGGGCCGGGTCGCCGATCTCGCGGCCGCCGTGCCCGCCAACTTCTTCTCCAAGCAGCGGGGCAAGGGCTCGACGGGCATCGGCCACACCCGCTGGGCCACCCACGGCGTGCCCAGCGACGCCAACGCCCACCCGCACACCGACACGTCCGGCCGGATCGCGGTCGTCCACAACGGCATCATCGAGAACGCCGACGAGCTGCGCGCCCGCCTGCTCGCCGACGGCGCCGTCTTCACCTCCGAGACCGACACCGAGGTGCTCGGCCACCTGATCGCCGCCCACGCGGTCGAGGGCACCGAGCTGGAGGACGCCGTCCGGGCCGCCCTCGGCCACGTGGTCGGCACCTACGGCATCGCCGTCCTGGACGCCGCCCAGCCGGACCGGATCGTGGTGGCCCGCAACGGCAGCCCGATCGTGCTCGGCCTCGGCGAGAAGGAGATGTTCGTCGCCTCCGACGTCGCCGCGCTGGTCCGCTACACCCGCCAGGTGGTCCACCTGGAGGACGGCGAGCTGGCCACCGTCCGCGCCGACGGCTTCCGCACCTTCACCGAGGACGCCCGCACCGTCACCCGCCAGCCGTCCACGGTCGACTGGGAGATCGCCTCCTACGACACCGCCGGGTACGAGCACTTCCTGCTCAAGGAGATCCACGAGCAGCCCGCCGCCGTCGAGCGCACCCTCAGCGGCCGGCTCGACGAGCGGTTCGCCACCGCCCACCTCGGCGGCCTCAACCTGGACGCCCGCGAGCTGCGCGAGATCCGCCGGGTCAAGATCCTCGGCTGTGGCTCCGCGTACTACGCCGGCGAGATGGGCGCCCAGCTGATCGAGGAGCTGGCCCGGATCCCCGCGCACAGCGAGCCGGCCTCCGAGTTCCGCTACCGCAACCCCGTCATCGAGGCCGACACCCTCTACGTCGCCGTCAGCCAGTCCGGCGAGACGTACGACACGCTCGCCGCCGTGCAGGAGATCAAGCGCAAGGGCGGACGCGTGCTGGGCGTGGTCAACACCGTCGGCAGCGCCATCGCCCGCGAGTGCGACGGCGGCATCTACCTGCACGCCGGGCCGGAGATCTCGGTCGCCTCCACCAAGGCGTTCACCTCCACCGTGATCGCCTTCGCCCTGCTCGCCCTGCACTTCGGCCGGATCAACGACCTCTCGCCCGCCGACGGCCGCCGGATCGTGGCCGGACTCAAGGCGCTGCCCGGGCAGATCCGCGAGGTCCTCGGCCAGGAGGCGGAGATCGCGAAGCTCGCCGCCGAGTACGCCGGGAGCGCGGGCATGATGTTCATCGGCCGGGTCCGCGGCTACCCCGTCGCCCGTGAGGGCGCGCAGAAGCTGAAGGAGATCTCCTACGTCCACGCCGAGGCGTACCCGGCGAGCGAGCTGAAGCACGGGCCGCTCGCCCTGATCAGCCCCGAACTGCCGACCGTCGCCCTCGTCCCGGACGACGAACTGCTCGACAAGAACCTCACCACCCTCGGCGAGATCAAGGCCCGCTCCGGCCGTGTCCTGGCCATCGGCCACCGGGCCCCCGAGGCCAAGCTCGCCGACCACGCGATCCTGGTCCCCAAGAGCGAGCCCGAGCTCGACCCGCTGCTGCTGAACATCCCGCTCCAGCTGCTCGCCTACTACGCGGCGGTCGCGCTGGAGCGCGACGTCGACAAGCCCCGCAACCTCGCCAAGAGCGTGACCGTCGAGTAGGGCCGGACGGCTGGACCTGCCGGGGGCCGGTCGGCGGGCCTGCCGTCCCGTGGGGCCCGCAGGCCCCACGGGCCCGGCCCGGTGAGGCCTCCCATGGAGCTGACCTTGCGTCAGTTAGCATGCGTGCACGAGCCCCCGCGCGCGAGCCCCGTGTGCGGGCCACGGTGAACGGGGAGAGCGATGCGATTCGGGATCATCGGGACGGGCACCGTCGGCCGCACGCTGGCGGGGAAGCTGGCCTCGCTGGGGCACGAGGTGGCCCTCGGGTCCCGTACCAAGGACAACCCCGCCGCGCTCGCCTGGGCCGAGCAGGCGGGCCCGTCCGGGCACAGCGGCACCTTCGCGGAGGCCGCCGAGTTCGGCGAGCTGGTGATCAACGCGACCTCCGGGACGGTCTCGCTCCAGGCGCTGCGCGCCGCGGGCGAGTCGCGGCTGGCCGGAAAGGTGCTGCTCGACGTGTCCAACCCGCTGGTCTTCTCGGCCACCGGCGAGGTGAGCCTGGACCCGGTGAACACCGACAGCATCGGCGAGCAGATCCAGCGCGAGTTCCCGGGCGCCCGGGTGGTCAAGGGCCTGAACACCGTCAACGCCATGGTGATGGTCGACCCGGGCCGGGTGCCCGGTGCGCACAACCTCTTCGTCGCGGGTGAGGACGTCGAGGCGAAGGCCCAGGTCACAGCGGTGCTGGAGCAGTTCGGCTGGCCGGCCGGCTCGGTGCTCGACCTCGGCGGGATCAAGGCGGCGCGCGGCATGGAGATGCTGATGCCGTTCTGGCTGCAGCTGATGGGTCACTTCGGACACGCCGACTTCAACTACTCGATCAGGACGGCGGGCTGACAGCCGTGGTGGCACCCGGAGCCGGCGGCGCGCACGGCCGCGCGGCGCCC
This sequence comes from Kitasatospora kazusensis, assembly GCF_039529945.1. Taxonomy (NCBI): domain Bacteria; kingdom Bacillati; phylum Actinomycetota; class Actinomycetes; order Kitasatosporales; family Streptomycetaceae; genus Kitasatospora; species Kitasatospora kazusensis. The sequence goes on from NZ_BAAANT010000033.1 coordinate 47,455, forward strand.
GCTTCGGCGTCTTCCGGGGTCGGGCCGGTCAGTGCTGCTGCTGGCGTTCGATGACGGTGTCCGGTCCGGGGTAGATCAGCCCCTCGTGGCCGTCCTCGAACTGGACGAGGTACGGGGGTTCGCCGTCGGTGCCGCGCACCTCGGTGATCTCGCCCTTGCGGTCCGCCATGCCCACCGACCTGCCGTGGATGTGGATCTGGTCGCCTACCGTGGCTTGCATGTCTGCTCCTCGGAGCGTGAGGGCCGCGTCGGCGCACCTGCCGGCCGCCGCGCAGGAGGGTCGGTCCCGTCTCCACTGTGCGGCGCCGCCGCTCCGGCCGCAATGCGGTCGGCGAGGCGGCGGGGTGATGCGGCGGGTGATGCGGCCGTCAGGCCGTGGGCCGGTCGGCGAGGTAGCAGCGGAGCAGGCGCTTGCACTCGGCGATCATGGTCGGGTCCCCGTCCGGGTCGATCCGGAAGGCCAGTTTGAGGACGGCGTCGGCGCACTCCAGCGCCACCCGCAGCGTCAGCGGGACATCCTCTGAGCCGAACATCGCCCCGCCGAGGCCGCGTAGCCGGACGGCCACGGCCTCGTTGTTGTCGAGCTCCGCGTCGAGCAGGTGCTCATGGTCGCCCGGCTCCGACCCCTCGGCCGGGATGCGGTCCACCAGCCCGAAATCGACCTGCCCGAAGCCCGGCACGGTGCGCTTCATCGCGACGAACTCCTCGACGGCCAGGTCGGCGAAGCCGGCCACGCCCTGCGGGTGATCGGCGTCGATCCGGCGGGCCAGCCGGTCGAGGTAGCGGTCCAGGTTCCGCGCCGCGAGGGCGGCGAGCAGGCTCTCCTTGCCGGAGAAGAACTGGTAGAGCGTGCCGATCGGGACCTGCGCGCGCTGCGCCACCTCCTTGGTGGTGAGCGCGCCGGCCCCGACCTCGTCGAGCAGGCCCGCACTGGCGTCGAGGAGGCGTTCGTACCGCTCCAGGCTGCGCCGCTGCACCGGCCGGCGCCGGGGCGCACCGATGCCGACGGCCTGGTCGGTCCCGTCTGTCTCCGCCTTCATGCGCCCACTCTGCCGCATCCGGTGTTCCGGGGGCGAATCACCGACATGAGGGGAACTCATATCAGCTCGGGGCGTCATCCCGTACAGCGTCCGCAGCCGCAGCGAGACGTCCGAACGCCCGCCCGGAGCGGTCACTTCGGCGGAACGGGGATGTCCAGTCCCCGGACCGCCACGAGCCGCGCCGAGCCCTCGGAGAGCCGGTACGACAGGCCCACCACGGCCGCCCGGCCCGCGTCGACCTCCTCGGCCAGGGCGCGCGAGCGGTCCAGGAGCAGGTCGACGGTGTGCTGTACGTGGGTGTCCACGAGGTCGTCCATCTCCTCCAGGCCCGCCGCGCGGGCGGCCAGCACGCTGGGGGTGACCCGCTCCACGACATCGCGGACGTACCCCGACGGCGGCAGGCCCCCGTCCAGCGCCGCGCGGGCGGCCCCGACGGCCCCGCAGGAGTCGTGCCCGAGGACGACGACGAGCGGGCAGCCCAGCACGCTGACCCCGTACTCGACGCTGCCCAGGACCTCCGGGCCGAGCACGTGGCCCGCCGTCCGGATCACGAACAGATCGCCGAGGCCCCGGTCGAAGATGATCTCGGCGGCCAGCCGGGAGTCGGAGCAGCCGAAGAGCACCGCGAAGGGCTGCTGCTCGGGAGCGAGGGCGGTGCGGCGGGCCGCGTCCTGGTTCGGGTGTTCCGGCGTGCCGGAGACGAAGCGCAGGTTGCCGTCCAGCAGTATCTGGAAGGCCTCGGCGGGCGACGGAGTGCGCGGGTGGGACATGCTCCAACCCTACGGCCCGCGACGGGTCCACGTCCGCCCGGTCCCGGGCGGGCCGCTCCCGTCCTGTCCCGTCCGGGCCGGCGACCGCGGGGGTGTGGGGCTCCCTCGGTGCCGGAGTGCCGGAGTGCGGCGAGGCGGCTACCAGCGGTACCAGCGGTTGCGGCTGCCGGAGGAGTGGGTGCCGCGGGCGACGAAGCCGACCAGCCAGATGACCAGGACGACGACGGCCACCCACCAGAGGATCTTCAGCGCGAACCCGGCGCCGAACAGGATCAGAGCGAGAAGCAGAACGACAAGCAGGGGAATCAAGGTGACCTCCGTAGTCGATGTCGGTGAGCGCCTGCCCCGCCGTTCGGGGTCCATGCGTATCGGCCGCTTCTGCGTGCATCCGGGCTCTGGTGTTTCGGCGTCCAGTCACTAACATGAGTGGTCCTCATGTTAGTGAAGGAGTTGGGCATGGTGAACCGACTTGAGCTGCCGGCGGGGTTCCGGTGGGGTGTTTCGACGGCCTCGTACCAGATCGAGGGGGCGGTGGCGGAGGACGGCCGGGGGCGTTCGGTGTGGGACGTCTTCGCGGAGCGTCCGGGGGCGGTGAAGGACGGGCACACAGGGCGGGTGGCCTGCGACCACTATCACCGGTACGGCGAGGACGTCGCGCTGATGCGGGAGTTGGGGCTGGACGGGTACCGGTTCTCGGTGGCCTGGCCGCGGGTGGTGCCGGAGGGGAGCGGCGTCGTCAATGCGGCGGGCCTGGACTTCTACGACCGGCTGGTGGACGAGCTGTTGGAGGCGGGGATCACGCCGCTGCCCACGCTGTTCCACTGGGATCTGCCGCAGGCCTTGGAGGAGCGGGGCGGGTGGTTGGAGCGGGACACCGCCTACCGGTTCGCCGAGTACGCCGAGATCGTGGCCGACCGGCTGGGGGACCGGGTGTCGGCCTGGATCACGCTCAATGAGCCTTTCGTGCACATGGTGTACGGGTATGCGCTGGGGATCCACGCGCCGGGGCGCACGTTGATGCTGGACTCCCTGCCGGTGGCCCATCACCAGCTGCTGGGGCACGGGTTGGCGGCTTCGGTGCTCCGGGAGCGTGGGAGGGAGGTGTTGATCGCCAACAACCTCACTCCCGTGCAGCCGGCTTCGGCGGATCCGGCCGATGTGGCGGCGGCCGAGGCGTACGACGCGCTGCACAACCGGCTGTTCACCGACCCGCTGCTGCTCGGGCGCTACCCCGACCTGAGCGCGTACGGGGTCGGGGAGGACCTCGACGGGTGCGTCCGGGAAGGTGACCTGGAGCTGGTCTCGGGGCCTGGGCTGGACGGGCTCGGGGTCAACTTCTACAACCCGACCAGGATTTCGGCACCCGCCGAGCCGGGGCTGCCGTTCGCCGAGTCCCCGATCGAGGGCGTACCGCGGACGGCCTTCGGCTGGCCGGTGGTGCCGGACGGGCTGCGGGAGTTGCTGGTCGGCCTGCGGGAGCGGTACGGCGCGGCGCTTCCGCCGATCGTCATCACCGAGAACGGCTGCTCGGTGGCCGACGAAGTCGCCCCGGACGGCACTGTGGACGACCGGTTCCGGATCGACTACCTGGCGGGCCATCTGGACGCGGTGGCCCACGCGGTGGCCGAAGGGGTCGACGTGCGGGGATACTACACGTGGTCACTGCTCGACAACTATGAGTGGGCGGAGGGCTTCAGTCAGAGGTTCGGCCTCGTCCACGTGGACTTCGAGACCCAGCGTCGGACCCCGAAGGCGTCGTATGCCTGGTACCGCGACCTGATCGCCGCCCACCGGGCGCGGCACGGCGGGTAGTTGGGCTCGGGCCTGGGGGGTGCCCGTCAGGCCCGATGCAGGTTCGGCGGGGCTTTGCGTTGCAAGCCCATTGCCGCCACCGTGCTCGGGGAAGAGATGACAGGGTGTTCGACAGGTCCGATGGCCTTCGCCAGTGCTTCGTTGGTCGCGCCTGGCCGGGCGGGAGGCCGGCTCCCGGCGGAACGTTCAGGGGAGGAACTGGGCGAGGGTGGCGGTGACGGCGGCGAAGGCGGTGACGACGTGCATTGGGGTGGTGGGTGGGCGGCGCCGCCCAGGCGGGCGAGCCTACCCACAGCCGTGGCCGCCAGGAGCGCGAGGACGGCATGAGAGCGGCGGTGACTGATCAGACCGAGCGGAATCCGGGGTGGCGACGGTTCCGTCCAGCCGCAGTCCGTATCGGCTGAGTCCGGGCAGGGCTTCTCGACCACTGCGCGGCTCGCTGAGGAGCATGCGACTCGCCGCTTTCGTCGCGGAGGACACCGTCGGGCGGGCCGCCCGACGCGGGGAGGGGCGGGTCCGGCTCGGGGAGTCTCGGGGCTGGGGTAGCACCCGTCACGGAGATCAGGCTGCCCGTCGCGTGCGTTGCGGGCGATCCCCGCGCCGTCGGTGTCGACCAGCGCAGCGGACTGCGGTCTTGCCGCAGGTCACGCAGGGTGTGCATGGCATGCGTCCTTCGAACGCCTGCTGCTCGCAGTGCGGCGGCGGGGGTGCGCCGCCGAGTGTTCCGTTCGCCTGGCCGACGTCGGCTGTGCAACCAGCGGACCCGTGGTGTCTCTCCGATGCCCGAACAATCCTGTGTGCCGATTGGGCTAGCCCAATCGGCAGCCGTGCCGGACCCGTAGCTGGAAGGACGCCCCCGCCATGAGCCGAAGCCGATCCGCAGTACCGCACCCCCGCCGTGCCATGACAACCGCCGCCACTGTCGCCGTGGCCCTGGCCGCCCTGGTCGGCTCCGCCACAGCCGTCGCGCCACAGCCCGCGGCGGCCGCCACCCAGAGCACGAACCTGCTGCTCAACGCCGATGCCGAGACTTCGCAGTGCAGCCCGGGCGGCTGGGAGGAGACGACCGTGCCCGGCTGGCAGCTCGTCTCCGGTGACCCGGTGATCAACTGTTACGGCGTCCCGACCGGGGCCGCCACCACCACCCCGGGCTCGCCGACCAAGGGCGGCGCCTACTTCCAGGGCGGCTCGCGCGGCTCCTCCGAGATGACCCAGACCACCGACGTCTCCTCGGCCGCGAGCGCGATCGACGCGGGCGGCGTGCACTCCACCGTCTCCGGCTGGCTCGGCGGCGTCGGCAGCTACAACGACGCCGCCGCGGTCACCGTCACGTACCGCAGCGCGAGCGGCGCCTCGCTCGGCACCTCCTCGATCGCCCCGGTGCTGGCCGCCGACCGCGGCAGCGTCACGAAGTTCGTCCAGCGCGGAACGACCACCGCCGTGCCCGCCGGGACGCGGTCGATCGCCACCACCGTCGACTTCACCATGACGGGCACCCAGAACGACGGCATGGCCGACGACCTCGCCCTGACCCTGGACACCCCGGTCACCGCCCCGACGCTGACCGTCCCGGCCTCCACCGTCCCCTCCTACGACCACGTCTTCGTCGTGATGATGGAGAACAACAACTACTCGGCCGCCTCCAACACCGCCGACGGCGGCGCCGGCATCATCGGCAACGCGGCCGCACCGTACATCAACCACACCCTGGTGCCGATGGGGTCGCTCTTCACCAACTACCACGCGGGCACCCACAACTCGGACCCGAACTACGAGCAGATCGCCTTCGGCAACTCCTACGGCCGCAGCAACCAGGCCGTCGGCGGCGGCAATGCCAACTGCATCACCAGCACCGCCTGCACCGCGACCAACAACGGCCTGGGCGACAACCTGGACGCGATCGGCAAGAGCTGGAAGCAGTACACCCAGACCCAGACCAGCAACTGCCAGACCACCGGCAGCGGTGAGTACTCCCCGGACGACGTGCCGTTCTACTACGCGGCGAAGATGAAGAACGACAACGCCTACTGCCAGGCGCACTGGCAGCCGCTGCCGCAGTTGCTGAACACCGACCTCAAGTCCACCGCCACCACCCCGAACTTCGTCTGGTTCGACCCGGACTCCTGCTACGACATGGAGGACTGCGGCATCGGCCCGGGTGACACCTGGCTCGGCCAGACCCTGCCCGCCCTCTTCAACTCCCCGGCCTGGACGCAGCAGAAGTCCCTCCTGCTGCTCACCTTCGACGAGGACGGCGCCGGCTCGCCCGGCGGCTGGGGCCCCGGGCAGACCAACCAGGTGATGACACTGGCGATCGGCTCGCAGGGCACGGTGAAGGCCGGGTACCAGGACGCCAACCGGTACGACCACTACAGCAGCGCCCGGGTGATCGAGAGCGCGCTGGGCATCACCACCATGACGAACAACGACAAGTGGGCCACCCCGTTCAACGAGGTGTTCACCGGCTCCCAGACGGGCGGCAACACCGTCGCCGCCGCGAACCCGGGCACGCAGAGGGCGACCACCGGCGCCACCGCCTCGCTCCAGCTGACCGGCACCGACTCCGCCCCGGGCCAGACCCTCACCTGGACCGCTACCGGCCTGCCCGCCGGGCTGACCGTCAGCTCCACCGGCTTGATCTCGGGCACCCCGACCTCGGCCGGTACCTTCACCGTGACCGCCACGGCCACCGACAGCACCGGCGTCTTTGGCTCGGCCACCTTCACCTACACCGTGACCTCCGGCACGCTCTACACCGTCCAGCTCACCAACTCCACTGCGGAGACCGGCACATGTGGCACCGGATCCGGCGGCTACCCGGCCCAGGGCTGGACGGCCACCAGCAACCAGCCCCAGCAGGTCTGCTACGGTGCCCCGTCCTACCCCACCACCGCCCAGGGCCCGCAGGCCCCGGCCGCCCCCGGCGGCGCCTTCTTCGACGGCGGCCCGTACGCCTCCGCCCAGATGACCCAGAGCGTCGACGTCCGGAGCCAGTCCGCGCAGATCGCCACCGGCACCCTGCCGTACACCCTCTCCGGCTGGATCGGCGGCTACAGCTCGCAGGGTGACAACGCCGGTGTCGTGGCCACCTTCCTCGACGCCTCGGGCAGCGCCCTCGGCACCGCGACCCTCGCCCCGGTCACGCCCGCCCAGCGGAACAACCAGACCGTCCTGCTCCGTGAGCAGGCCACCGGCACCGTCCCGCAGGGCACGGTCTCGGTCCGTTTCGCCGTCTCCTTCACCCGCACGGGAGGGACGGACGACGACGGGTACGTCGACGACCTGGGCATGACCTTCGGCAGCTGAGCCCTCCTGAGCGTGGCCGAGGCCTGACCGGGCCTCGGCTACGCTCGCTACCGTGAGCAGTCTCCCCACGGACCCGATGCCCTCCCCGCCGCCGCTGGCAGCAGTCCGCGCCGGGGTGCCGGAGCACGGCGAGCCGCCGAAGTACTACCAGGTCAAGCGGAAGATCGACGCCGTCCTGGACGAGCTGGGCCCCGGCACGCCCCTCCCGACCGAGCGCGTGTTCGCCGACCGGTTCGGCGTCTCCCGGATGACGGTCCGCCAGGCCATTCGTGAGCTGCGCCTGGAGGGCCGCGTCCAGCGCAGTGGCCGCTCCTCGGTGGCGGGCCGGCCCAAACTGGTGCAGCCGCTGACCCTCGCCAGCTACACCGAGGGCGTCCGTCGGCAGGGCCACCGCCCAGGCCGCCGGCTCGTCGTCCTCGAACAGCTCCCGGCCACCCCCGCACTCGCAGCCGCCCTGCAGATCGCACCCGGCGCCCCCGTCTTCCACCTCGAACGCCTGCTGCTCGCCGACGACGAACAGGTCGGCCTGGAGAGCACCTACCTCTCCGCCGCCCGATTCCCCGCCCTGGGGGACGAGTTCGACCCGGCATCCTCGCTCTACGCCTACCTTCGCACCCACGGCGTGGCCTTCGCCGACGCCGACGAACGCATCGAGACCGTCCTCGCCTCCCCCCGCGAGGTCCAACTCATCGGGACCAGCCCGGCCCTTCCGATGCTTCTCCTCAACCGCATCACCCGCGACCACGCCGGCCGCCCGGTCGAGTGCGTCCGCTCCCTCTACCGCGGCGACCGCTTCAGCTTCACCGCCCACCTGACCGAAGGGCAGTGACCCGCCGCTCGGGTAGGCAGGGGTTGGCCCCGACCGGGGTCGGCGGTCGGGACCTTCGGTCAGCTGCCGCTGGAGACCGTGGTGGCCTTCTCCCCGCCCGCCGCAGCGGTGTCGGTCCGGGGTGCGTCGCCCGTCGCCGGGGCGGCGGGGACGGTGACGAAATCAGGCGTACCCGGCCGCTGGCCTGGAGTCGCGGACCCTGGCCCTCAGAGTAGTGACGCTCCGCAGGGGGCGGCCACGCTTCGCGGGAACGGGCCGCCCCAGCCGGTCGCCGATGGCATCGTGATCTTCACGGCCGGTCCAGCGTGATGGTTCTGCTGTCGGCGAGGTGGGCCTGCCAGTGTGTCAGGGCTGTTCGTGCGTCGAGCGTGATTGGATGGTCCACTCCGAAAATGCGCCTCGCGTCGGCGTAGAGGGCGAGATGCGCAGTGATCGCGTCCTCCGGGATGCCCTGATGGCTGTGCCACCACAGGTACTCCTGTTGCAGAGCAAGTGTGCGCGGGTGGTCCTCGCCCAGGACCGTCACGCATTCCTGGTGGAGCTCTCGCAGTAGAGCGGCGGCTTGGTTGGGCCGGCCACTCATACCGGCGGCGTGGGCGGCTCGTTGGCGCGCTTGGAAGGTACGCGGATGGCGGACTCCCACAGCAGCAGTGAGGTCGGTGATCAGGTCGTTCAGCACCTGGGTGCCGTGTGCCCACTCGCCGAAGGCTACGAGCCAGTGGGCATACTCTAGGCGGGTGTCGATGGTCTGCGGGTGGTCTCTTCCCAGGACGCGCTCAGTCTCGTGAAGTACGGTCCGCAGTTCGTCGACGGCCCAGTCGGCATCCCCGGATTTGCCCATCCAGTGGGCGTGCTCGCGACGGATGGTCAGGGTCTGGGGGTGGTAAGGGCTCAGGGCCTGCCGGCTCGCGGAGAAGAGGCCTCGCAGCAGGTGCACCGCGGTGAGTGGATCGCCTGCCGTTCCCTGCCAGTGGGCTGCCCGTGCGGCGATGGCCAGGGTCTGCGGCGCGTCTGGTCCGATGAGCTTGCGACTGACGTCTGCGAGTTGCCGCAGTGCTTGTGCTGCGGCGCGGGGCCGTCCCGCTTCGCCTTGCCAGTGGGCCAGACCGGCTAGCCGGACCAGGGTGTCGATCCCATGGGGCTGGGCGTTTGCCAACCGTCGTGCGATGTCCCTGTAGACGGTGGTGACGGTCGTGATGTCGCCGACCTTTCCGTGTTGCTCGGCCAGTGCTGCCCGCGCGGACAAGGTGACATGGTGGTTCGGTCCCAGTGTTCGGCGCATGTCGCCGAGTACATCCTCCAGGCTTCGGGCTGCGGCTCGGTCGTCTCCGGTCGCGTCCAGGCAGCGAGCGAGTTCGAAGCGGATCGTGAGGACGAGTAGGTGGTGAGGCTCCAAGCGGGTAGCAGCCTCCGCCGCCAACTGCTCGAAGTAGGTGATCGCGGCGCCGGTTTGACCGCTGTCTGCCAAGCTGATGCCTGCGCGGAGCATGACGGCACCAGCCGTGCCTGATGGATCGTTCCACAGGGACGGATCCGACCTTCGCAACGCGGCTGCGCAGCCGCGCAGGGCTTGGGCAAGGGCTTGGCCCGTGTCGACCGTGGGCCAGGCATCGTGGAGGGCATGGGCTGCGACTCGGGCTACGGCGGTGTGCTGCCCGGGGCCGAGGGTGTCACGGGCGGCGTGCTGGACAAGGGCATGCACACGTAGCAAACCGAAAGGGCGGCCAGGATTGTCCGGCAGGCGGTCGGCGATGCTGAGTCTGTGCAGGACCCCCAGGACGGTCCTGATGCGGTGCACGCTGACGTCCGACATCGGGTTCGGGGCGAGCTTGCGGGCCCATCGATGGATCAGCCGTGATTCGACGGCATGGGCGTCCTCGATGTTCCGGCGTGCTGTGAGCCGGACCTGCCTGCCCAGGAAAGCCCGCGCGCTGGAAGCGCACAGAACCTCCTCGGGAATGCCGTTCGGGTCGAAGTACGACGACAGCTGCAGCAGGGGCGTCGCCTGGCTGGCAGTGACTTGGTCTGCCCGTTCCAAGCTGAGAGGGCGATAAGAGCCAACTCGCCCTGGTTTATGTGATCGCCCCGGAGGGTTATAGGGGATTTACCGGACAGAGCTCCCTCCAGTGAGGCGGGAGTCACCGTTCGAAGCCTGCCGATGAGGCCGTCCACGCGAATTCCGCAGGAGATGGTCCGTCACCACGAGGAGCAGATCAGGACCAAGTTCGAGGAAACGGCTCTTATCGCCCTCTGAGAGCCAAGACGGCTGCGAGGGTGGAGGTCTGGTCGTCCGGCAATGATGTGGGAGCAAGTTCGGACAGCGGCCGCCGTTCTCGGAGCATCTCGCGGTAGTGACGGCTCGTCAGTCCAGAATCTGCAGCGTCGATCAGATAGGACGCCGCCTGGGCCAGCGCGAGCGGAAGATGGCCGAGTTCCTCGGCGAGCTCGGCGAGGTCCTCCTCGGGCTCGGTCGGCAACCTTCTGCTCAGGCGCCGGCGCAGATAGGCCAGCGACTCGGCGACAGTGAAGTGCCCGACATCGATCTGCGTCCGTCCGTCAGAGAGCCACAGCGGATCCCGCCGTCGCGTCGTGACGACCACTTGGCCGCAGGCCCGATGAGGCGGCCACAGCCGGTTCACGTCAGCGCTGTCCTGTACGTCGTCCAGGACGACCAGCCAGCGCTTCGACGTGGTGCTCAGCCACGCCAGGAACAGCTGTGGCCCCTCCTCGAAGTCCGACGGATCAACGCTGGCGACCTGCGCCGCAGCCTGGGTGTACGCCTGCCGGACAGCCTGTGCGCTGCTCGCGTTCACCCACACGAGCAAATCAAGCGCACCGCTCACGAGCAGACTGTTCGCATGATGGGCAGCCAACTGGGTTTTGCCCACACCGCCCATCCCCGCAAGTACCTGACACAGTACGACAGGCGTACCTGTACCGGCAGCCACCGACAACGCCAGTGCCGAATCGCGGTATTGGAACGCGTCCGCGACGGCCGGCACGACGCCGATCTGTAACGGCCAGGACTGCTGGACCGTCGTGAACGTGATCTGCCCACCCTGAATGACCGGCCCCACAACGGTGCTGCCGGAGAGCACGTTCACCACTTGGCCGTGTTCGCCGGCCACACACCCTCCCCGAACTCACTGGATGGACCATCATGCCCTACCGAAGCGGCCCAGGAAGGGTGTTGTCGCCCATGTGGAGCCGCGACCGTGCTTCGCAGTTCCGGGTGCACTCGCGGCGGACTTCGGAGCTACGCGGACTTCGGAGCTACCCGGAACCGGCCGCCGGAACGGTAGCTGTGTGGGTGGCCGTCGGCCGACGGGGCCCGTGCAGGTGAGGCCTGCTGGCGGAAGGGGAGGTTCGGTTCACGGTCGGCGGGCTTCCACCGCGTCCAGCCACCGGTGGACGGATCCCGGCACCACGCACCTACCGTTCGGCGGTGATCCCGGTGTAGACGGGGACGCCGAAGGCGTTGAGTACGAGGTTGGAGACCCTGGTGGAATAGCCGGCCGTGCCGTTGCGGTACCACAGGGGGATGGCGGGCAGGTCGGGGACGAGGAGCTTCTCGGCGGTCCGGAAGTCGGTGACGGCTCTCTTCGGGTCGGCGTCGGCATTGGCCTTGTCGACCTGGGCGTCGAAGTTCGCGTTGCTGTAGTGGGAGATGTTCGCGGAGCCTCCGACGGTGTACAGGGGCTGGAGGAAGTCCTGGATGAGCGGGTAGTCCATCTGCCAGAAGGCGATGAACGCTCCGGTGGTCCGCCGGCTGAAGATCTGGTCCAGGAACTCGGCGAAGGTGCCGACCGGGCGGCCGACGCAGGCACTGGTCGAGCCGAGGGTGTTGTTGATGCTGTTGCAGATGGCGTCGACCCACAGCTTGTTGGGCTGATCGGCGTTGTAGCTGATGGTCAGTTGGCCGCCGGGGATGCCACCGCCTTGCTGGATGAGCGAGCGGGCCTTGTCCGTGTCGAGCACGCAGACGGCGCCGCACAGGCCGGTCTGATAGCCGCCGGCGGCGCCGAGGACGGGAGAGGTGAAGTCGGTGGCGGGGGTCCGGGTGTTGTTGAAGATGGCCTGGGTGACGGCGGGCCGGTCGATGGCCATGGAGATGCCCTGACGGACCAGCTTGGCCGCGTCCGTGTTCCACTCCGGGCGGTAGAGGGGGAAGTTGAGAGTGTCGATGATGCCGGCCGGCTGGTTGAGGTAGCGGCCGCCGAGGTCGCTTGCGACGGTCTTCAGCGCGCTGGTGGGCAGGTTGTTGTCGACGTCGAGGTTGGCGGCTTGCAGGTCGGCGTAGGCGGCGTTGGGGTCGGTGTAGACCTTGAGGTCCACGCCGCCGTTCCTGGGCTTGTCGGTGCCCTTGTAGCGGGCGTTGGGCCGAAGCCGCATCTGCCGGGTGCGTTGCCAACTGTCGATGACGTACGGGCCGTTGCCGATCGGCTTGTCCAGATAGGCGGCGTGGTCGGTGAAGAAGGCTCTGGGCAGCGGGTAGTAGGCGACGTAGCCGAGGGTCTGCGGCCAGGTGGAGAACCTCTGGGTCAGGGCGACGGTGAAGGTGGTGTCGTCGACGACCTTCAGGCCGGACATGCTCCGGGCTGTGGGCGTACCGGAGGTGGGGGCGACGTCGCCGTAGCCCTGGACATAGGAGTAGAAGCTGGCGTTGACCTGCTTGTTGGTGGCGAGGGCTCCGTAGTTCCAGGCGTCCACGTACGAGCCGGACGTCACCGGGGTGCCGTCGCTGAACGTCCATCCCGGTCTGAGTCTGACGGTCCAGTTCTGCTGGTCCGCAGAGGTGATCGACTCGGCCATCGCATTGCGGGCCTGAGCGGTCTTCGGGTCGTACGCCACCAGGCCGGTGAAGATCATGTTGAGGGCGGCGACACCGTTGACCTCGTTGGTGTCCGCCGGTTCCAGCGGGTTCTGCGGGTCGGCCCAGGTCGCCCTTACGATGCCGCCGCCCCCGCCCGTGCCGGTGCCGCCGGCGCAGCCGGTGGCGATCACGGCCATCGATGCCGCGGCGATCACGGCCAAGCGCACTCGGGTGGCTGCGGGCACGGGTGATCCTCCTCGTCGGCCGCACCATTACACCTGCTGGGCGGCGGGGTGGACGCGCGGCGCGCGGGCTGCACCGCCGGATGGGCGACGAAGTGGTCCGGCGCTCCGCACCGGAACGGTCTTGCCGATCAGGGTTTCGGGTGGGGAGTTCCTGGCGAAATACTCCAACCATGGGCTTATCGCCGGTTGCCGGTCATCCTGCTGTCGCTGTCTTCCGTGAGCCCCGAGGCGGGCGGCCCGTCCCGGTGCTGGGTGCGCGGGTCGGTGCCGAGGCGAGACGGACGGGGTGCGTGCTGGCCGGCGTGGCGACCCATGCCGGACCTGTCGTGCGGACCCTCGCGCTGCGCCAGGCCGCCGCCGTCGCCGGTGAGTTGGCGGCCGCACTGTCGGCGCTGGCTCCGGCCGTGGCCGGTGAGGCGCTGCCGCCGGAGTCGACCAGTCAGTCGTTCTTCCGGGTCCGTGAAGTGGAACTGTCGGACCAGCAGGCTGCCCTGCACGGTGTCCTGGTCGTCCACCGCGGTCTGGAGGATCTGTGTGATGCTCCGCTGTCGGGTGCCGACCTGGCGCTGGAGGTGGCCGGGATGCGGCAGTCGGTGCTCGACCTCACCGGTGCCGGGCCGGGCGCCGGCCCTGACCCCGTCCCGCCGGTGGCCGTCCCCGAGCCCGGTGCGGGGGCGTCGCCCGAGAGCGAGTGGAGTGCCCGGTGGCTCGTCGGGCACCAGGTCCATGTCCTGTTCAACGTCTGCGCCGCGGTCGCCGTGGCCGACGCCACCCGCCATCTGCGGCACGGCGACGGCGATGCCGCGCTGCTGCGGCTGGCGGACGCGACGGTGTACGTGCGGGGCTTCCCGGCGGCCATGGCCCACGCCAGTGCGATCCCGGCCGACCACTACATGGCGGAGATACGTCACACCATGGCACCTCCGTCGGTGGACGTCCCGTTGAGCGGGCGCCAGCATCGCGGATACCGGCTGTTCCGGGCGGCGATGAAGGACCTGCTGTCGGAGGTTCCCGACTCCTACGAGCAACTTGCCTCTCGCGCACCTGAGTTGGCCGAGGCGCGGGGAGCTCTCCTGGAGGCCGACATCGTGGACGGTGAACGGCACGTCACCCTGGCCTACTCGATGGTGCATCTGCGCCGTTCCATCGCCCAGAAACCCGAGGGCCCCGACAACGCCGTCGCCGAACTACGGCTCATGCGCCACCGCCGCGCGGCCCAGTACGCCTCCCTGATCCGATTCGGCGACCACTACATCGCCGACGCCGTGGCCGGCCTGCGCCACTCGTGAGTCCGCGCGTCCGTCCGCCCGCCCGACCCCCGGCAGGAGACCCTGATGCCCGAGACGACGCCCGGCACCACTCGAACCACCGCCGCCGACTGGGAACTTGACCCGGCCGATGCCGACGCCTGCGAACGGCTGGCCCGTACCCTGTGCACCGGCGGGCCCGTCCAGGTCGACAGCCCCGAGTGGGTGGCCCGGGCCCGGGACGCCTGGGAGGCCCTCCCCCTGCCGCTGCGCCGCGGGGTGCGCCGGTTCCGAAGGCACTCCGGCCCGCACGGCACCCTGGTGATCGGCGGCCTGCCCGTCGATCAGGCGGCCCTGCCCCCGACGCCGGCCGTGCCCGGCTCGGTCCAGCGCCGGGCCGCCGTCCCGGCCGCGCTGCTCACCATGGTGGCCTGCGGGCTCGGCGAGCCGCTCGCCTACCTGGCCGAGAAGTCCGGCGCCCTCGTGCAGGACGTCGTGCCCGTGCCCGGGCAGGAGACCTTCCACGGTAACGCCGGATCGGTGCCGCTGTCCTTCCACACCGAGAACGGCTTCCACCCCCACCCACCCGACTACGTGGTTTTCCTGTGCCTGCGCGCCGACCACGACCGGGTCGCCGGCATGCGCGTCGCCGGCCTCCGCCAGGCACTCCCGCTCGTCACCGCAGCTGGCCGCCAGGTGCTGTTCGCACCGGAGTTCGTCACCACCCCGCCGCCCTCCTTCGGCCTCGGCGCGGCCGACCCCGATGCCGAGCCCCGGCCGGTGCTGTCGGGGGCGGCCGATGATCCCGACATCCGGATGGCCCAACTCGTGACCACTCCGCTCACCCCTCGGGCCGGTGCGGCCCTGGCCGAATTCGGCCGGGCCTGCGAGGCGACCGCCCGTACCCTGCGGCTGACCCCCGGCGACCTCGTCATCCTCGACAACCGCGTCACCGTCCACGGCCGCACCGCCTTCCAGCCCCGGTACGACGGAGCGGACCGCTGGCTGCAACGCACCTACGTCACCACCGACCTGCGCCGCTCCCGCGACCACCGCCCCCAGGACGGCCACGTACTCGCCACCGGAGGCCGCCCGTAGGCTGCGGACACCCGGTGGTACGCTCTACTCCGGTGCCCGGAAGCCGCCGATCCTCTGTTCGAGCAGTTCGGCCAGCCGCAGCGGGGTGCGGTCCTCGAACATCGGACCGATGAGCTGCACTCCCACCGGCAGGCCCTCGGGGGACCGGCCCGCCGGTACGGCGGTGGCGGGCAGGCCGGGCATGGTGGCCACACCGGCCCAGACGAGCTGGTCGAAGTACGGGTACTCGACGCCGTCGATGTCGATCCGGCGTCCCAGCGGATCGGGGTTGTGGTCGTGCGGGAACGCGGGAGTGGGCGTGATCGGACACACCACGGCGTCGAACTCGGCGAAGAGCCGCCGCCAGCCCTGACGGTGGAGCTCGCGACGGCCGTTCGCCTCGATCCAGTCGCGGTGGCTGAGCACCATGCCGCGCAGCAGCGACGCTTCGAGGCTCCGGTCGTCCGCGCTCAGTCCGGCGGCGCGGGCCCGCAGCTGCTCGTGCTCCTCGACGGGGAAACGCGCAGCGGACCCCGAGAACAGGAACTGCCGGTAGAGCATGGCGGCTTCGGCCGGATCGGGCAGCAGCGGACTGTGCCGTTCGACGCGGGCGCCGCCGTCGGCGAGCGCGTCGGCCACCCGGTTCACGCCCGCCCGCACCGCGGCCCCGGTCGGAATGAACGGATGCTCGTCGAGGACGAGGACCCGGAAGTCGCAGAGCCGCTCGTGGCGCGCGGGCGGCAGCGTCAAGTCGTACGCCACACCGTGCGTCAGCGGGTCCGGTCCGGCCATGACGTCGAGCAGGAGCGTGAGGTCGCGGGCACTGCGCGCCATCGGACCGACGACGGCGAGGTCGTGGTCGGCCGGCAGGGCCGGCGTGGCCGGCGGGGCCATGCCGCGGGTCGCCGCCAGTCCGAGTGTCGGCTTGTGCGCGTAGATGCCGCAGAAGTGCGCGGGGGTGCGCAGCGAACCGGCGAGGTCGGACCCGATGGACAGTGCGCCGAATCCGGACGCCAGGGCCGCCGCCGATCCGCCGGAGGATCCGCCCGACGTGCGACCGTGGTCCCACGGGTTGTTGGTGGTGCCGTGGATCTCGTTGAAGGTCTGGATGTCCTGCAGCCCCAAGGGCACATTGGTCTTACCGAGCACCACCGCGCCCGCGGCCCTGAGCCGCGACACCTGCACCGCGTCCTCGGCCGGCCGGTGGTCCCGGTGTTGCGGCATGCCCCAGCTCGTGGGCAGCCCGGCGATGTCGTAGGACTCCTTGACCGTCACCGGAATGCCGAGCAGCGGCCGGTCCTCACCGCGGGCGCGCGCCCGGTCGGCATCGCGCGCGGCGGCCCGCGCACGGTCGAAGTCCGGCACGCAGATCGCGTTGATCGCTCTGTCGTCCCGCTCGATACGGGCGATCGCCTCGTCGGTCAGTTCCGCCGAGGTCACGTCACCGGCACGCAGGGCAGTCGCAAGTTCTTCGGCCGTCTTAAAGTTCCACTCCATGAAACCGACCGTAGCGGCCTCGGGAACAGGCCACGAAATGCCGCTTCGCGCAACGGAACAGGTGTCCCGGTACTCGTCGGCTTCCGCCCCGGCGGCTGAGAAACCGCCCTCACGTCACGATCTGCGGCCAGCCAGCCAGCCAGCCAGCCCGCTCGCCTCGCACCGGACAGCAACCGTGGGCTCGCCGATCTCGGCGAAGGGACCGGCCCCGAGCACACGACGGACGGACAGCGGCCCGGACAGCGGCCCGGACAGCGGCTCGGACGTCGGCTGGGACATCGGCTCGGACATCGGACAACCCCTCCTGAAGAGCGTCGGTATCCTCGCACGCTGCCCCGCCGGCGGACGAACGGATTCCGCAGGAGCCCCCGGTCGCAGGGTGGCACGGAGTGGGGGAGCTGCGTGCTGCCCACTTCCCGAGGTCACACGGGCGGCGTCAGGTCGCTGTCGCTGACGGTGTACGTCAGCAGGGGGTAGGTGAAGTCCGTTTCGTGGTTCTCACGGCGTCGCAGTCGGTAGAACTCGTGCCGCTGCTCCTCGTCGGCCGGCCGGAGGCGCGGACCTTGCGGCAGGTGCGCATGTCCGTCGCGAAAGCGGACGAAGGTCTTCGACGTTCGAAAGGTCACGCCCAGCCATTGGTTGTCCGCCGCCCGGGCGGGCGTGTCCAGGACGATTCGGTGCCTGAGCCGCCGATTCGAGCTGACGGAGAACGCGACGATGCTGTGGTGGGCGAGGGGGATCTCGAACTTCTCGCCGTCGCCCTCCTTTGATTCGAAGATCAACTTTCTGGGCGGGCCCGCTTCGGGATTCTCGTAGCAGGAGAAGACGGCGATGAACGACTCGTCGGCCAGATCCAGGGCCTGGTCGGAATGGCCGCCCATGGTCCGGTAGGCGTTCGTGTAGATCTCGATGAGGGCGTTGTTGAAGCCGACCGGGAGCGCCGTGCATTCCTGAACCTGCCGTGCAAGCCGGTCATGTGCTGCGCGGAAGTGCTGTGCCGGGCTGCCGTAGCGAGTGGTGGTACGTACCAGAGGTACGCCGCCCGCCTCGTCGGCCCTGACGAGTACGGCGCCTCGCCGGCCCTTCCCGGTGTCCTCCAGGCGAGCCGACGTGGACAGCTCCGCGAAGAGGTTCTCCCTGATCGGCAGAGTGCACGAGAGGACCTCGTCCCGGATCCTAGATTCGGGGCGCAAGGTAGTCTCCCGTGTTCATGCTGAAGAGAAGTTCGTCGCCGTAGTCGATGAAGGACGAGGTCCGGTTCTCCTCGGCGTACAGCCTGCGCAGCTCGTCCATGCCCTCCGGTGTGGGTGGCCCCAGCTCCACCAGATCTCCGGCCACCTTGAGGAACGTCCGGCCGTGCCTGTGGACGGCTTCGGCGTCCGAGCAGCGCACCACGTACCCCAGGCGGGTCGGGAGCAGCTCGGCGTCCAGTGCCGAGGGCCGGATCTCGTGGGAGTACAGACGGTTGGTGGAGAGCGGCATGAAGAACACGGAACCGGGATAGAGGGTCACGGTGAACTGCGGGGGCAGCACGACACCGTCGCGCTCCTCGACCGGCTCCTTGAGGCGGAAGTGGAGCCTGGTCAGCCCGCTGGCACTCTTCACGCCGTAGTCGAAGGCGTCCTCGGCCAGGGGCCGCAGCCCATCGAGCCGGTCGTAGAAGGTGCAGAAGGCCATGATGCCGTTGGCCGGCATGTCCTTGGTCTTGTCGGCGTGGGCCGAGATCCTGGCCTTGGACTGCTTGCGTTCAGGCGTGGCAAGGGTGTTGTGGTACGTCTGGGCGAGGACGTGATTGAGCGGCGCCTGGTCCCGGAAGACGGTGGCGGCCTCGCGGTTCAGGGCGTCGGCGATGTCCGTGTCGGTCGGGCCGAAGCCCTCGGTCGGCCCCGAGAGGTTCGTCGAGCACCGGAGCAGGCGGAAATGCAGGTCGTCGCCGCTGCGTGTGACGGGCGTCAGATAGATTCCGCTGCGATGGGCCGCGCCGGGCTTGGTGGACTCCGTCAGGGACTGGAACGCATGCTCCGCACGGATCCGCCCGAAGTGACCGGCGTCGAGCCCGAAGAAGCGGCGGTAGTACACGCCGACGCCGTGCACCCGGACGGGCACGCGGCCCAGGTCGACGAGGGGCCAAGGCCGGCCGGCGTCCCCGCAGTGACCGTGCGACAGCTCCCGGACGACGAACACCCGGTCAGCCGCCTGCAGTTGGCTGCTGCTGATCCCTGATGTGTCACCACACAGGTAGACGGTCCTCCGGGCGAGGTCGGGCGAGCCGGAAGCAAGGTCCTCCGGCGTGATCACGGACCCGAAGAAGTCCCTGACCAGGTCGTTGTCCTGCAACGTCGCAGGCGCGACCAAGAGGCTGCCCGCATCCTCGATACGGGCTTCTGTCGGCTCTGTTGCGCGCATCAAACGGTACCTGCCCTTCGCGGACCTCGGCGGACTGCTCAAAAGCCCTGATGCTCTCACGGGGCTCGACGACGGGCAACGGTACTGTGGTGCCCGTTGGCAGGTTGGTGACTCCGGGGAGGGGAGCCGTTGCGCAGGGTGCCGCCGGAGATGTTCCGGTTCACGACGGGGGAGAGGGCCGAGCTCTACGGAGCGATCCTGCAGGCCTTCGGCGCGGCCAACGAGCGGCTGGAGACCGCACTGGGGCTGGAGGAGGTCCGCACCCGGCTGCGGACGGTCGGCTGGCTCGACGCGGTCCACGACGACGATCTCCAGGAGGCGCTGCGCAAGCTCAGGGAGTGGCAGCTGCTGGACGTCGTCCAGAACCACGCGGAGAACTACCGCACCGCCGAGGAGTACGAGCGCCGCAACCTCCAGTACTCGCTCACCCGGCGTGGTGAGGCCGCGTTCGCCGGGGTCGAGCACGCCCTGTCCGTACTCGCCTCGACGGGAGCGCTCCAGACGGCGGTGCTGGAGGCGATCACGGACCGCCTCGACGAACTGTACGTCCTGCTGGGTGATCCCACGTCGTCGGACCGCCGGGTCTTCACCACCTTGCAGGAGCTGGAGGGCCACCTGGAGGCGCTGCTGGCCAACATGAAGGCCTTCAACGGCGAGCTGCAGCGACTGCTGCGCGCCGAGGGCGCGGACCTGGCGACCTTTCGCGAGGTGAAAGCCGCGACGGTGGCCTATCTCCAGGAGTTCCTCGTCAACCTCGACCAGCGGGCGCAGACGGTGGCCACCGCCGTGGAGCGCGTCGAGCACCGCGGGGTGAGCCTGCTGCACGAGCGGGCGCTGCGGGGAGCCGAGCTGCCGCCGGTCGCCGACGGCGATCCCGCGCCGGCCTGGCTGGAGCGGCGCCGGGCGCGCTGGGAGGGGCTGCGGGCCTGGTTCCGGCCGGTGGACGGGGCGCGCCCCCGGGTGGACCAGCTGCACGACGTGGCGCGGCGGGCGATCGTGACGCTCCTCCAGGTCCTCGACCGGATCACCGAGTCACGGCGCCGCTCGTCCAGCGCCGTCCAGGACTTCCGGGAGCTGGCCCGCTGGTTCGCCGCAGCGCCCGGCGAGGACGACCTGCACCGCCTGTGGTCGGCCGCCTTCGGCCTCGGCCCGGCCCGCCACGCCCATCTCGCGCACCCCGACCCGGAGTTGGTGCCCTCCTCGGGCAGATGGGCCGAGACGCCGCCGGTACAGGTGTCGGCCCTGCTGCGCACCAGCGGCCGCACCGAGCGGTTCACACGGACCGGAAGGGTACGCGACATCGGCGGCATCAGAGCGGCCCGGGCCGAGCGGGCCCGGAAGGAGCGCGCCGAACTCGAAACGGCCTGGGAGGTCCTGGGCACCGACGGCCCGGTGCGGCTCTCCGGCTTCGGCACGCTGGACCGCACCGTCTTCGACCGGTTGCTCGACCTCCTCGGCCGGGCGCTGGCCGTGCGTCCGGACGCCGGCGGAGCGCGTCGGGCGGTGACCTCCGACGGCCGCGTCGAGATCGTGCTCCGGGCGCTTCCCGACGGTAGTCGGGCCGTCCTGCACACTTCCCGAGGCCGGCTGGAGGGGCCCGACTACCTGGTGGAGATCCGCAGCCCGGGCTCCCCACGGGTGGCCACCCGGGAGGACATCGCATGAGCCGGCCGAGCGCGGTCACCGTCAGGAGGGGCGCATGAGCACCCTCGCCAACCAGCTGGTCCTGGCGGAACGGCAGGACGTCGCCCGGGGTATCAGGCTGCTCCTCGGCCGGCCACTGATCACCGAGCGCGGCGACCCGCCCGCCTTCGAGCTGATCCGTCGCCGGCAGGCCCCGTTGACGAAGTGGTTCGACTACCACTGCGGCTGGCAGCTGGCGGTGGAGCCGCGCCTGGGGTACGCGCGCCTGCTCAAGATCCGGGCGGTCCCCGACGCCTCACGCCCCGCCCGCCGGCCACGGTCCGGCAAGGCTCCGTTCGACCGCCGCCGCTACACGCTGCTGTGCGTCGTCGCCGCCGAGCTGCTCCCGGTCCCGGTGACGACGGTCGGCCTGCTCGCCGACCGGGTCGTCCAGGCCTGTGCCACCGACGAGGCGCTGCCGCCCTTCGACACGGCGAGCAGATCCGAGCGGATGGCCTTCGTGGACGTCCTCAAGCTGCTGGAGGCGTACGGCGCACTCCTCACCGTGGACGGCGTCACCGAGAGCTTCGCCGACTCGGCGAAGGCCAAGGTCCTCTACCGGGTGGACGCCACCGTACTGGTGCGCCTGCTCGCCGCGCCCGTCGGGCCGTCCCGGCTGGCCGTTCCGGTGGAGGACGTACCACTGCGTTTCGACGAACTCCTGCGCGGCACGGTGCGCGAGAGCCGGTACGGCGGTGCCGACGCCTCCGACGCGCAGCGCAATCTCCGGCTGCGGCACTCGGTGCTGCGCCGGCTCTTCGACGATCCCGTCCTCCACCACGACGAGCTCGGCGCCGACGAACTGGCCTACCTCACCTCGCCGACCGGGCGCCAGATCGTCCGGCGCGCCGCCGAGCAGGGCGGCTTCGTGCTGGAGGAACGGGCCGACGGCCTGCTGCTCGTCGACCCGGACGGGATCGCCACCGACAGCCGCTTCCCGGACGACTCCGCGACGGCCCGCGTCGCCGCCCTGCTCCTGCTGGAACCGCTGACGGCCGCGCCGGACGGGCTGACACCGGAACAGCTCACCGTCGAGGCGGAGGAACTCCTGCGCCGCTTCCCCCAGTGGGCGAAGAGCTACCAGTCGGAGGACGGCGCGCAGCGCCTCGCGGCCGATGCCGTCTGCGTCCTCGGCGACTTCGGCCTGGCCCGCCGGGTCGGCGACCGCACCGTCCCCCGGCCCGCGGCGTTCCGCTACCGGACCACCGTGACCGACGGTCCCGCAACCTGACCAGGGAAGACCTCCGATGACCGTGACACAGCTCCCGCCGGGCCCGGCACTCCCGACGGCGGCCGCGCGCTGGCTGCCCGCCAGGGCCGGCATCCTCAACGTCTGGCGCTACTACGACGAGACCTTCACCTTCCACCAGGGCCGGCTGCTCCTGCGGGGGCAGAACGGCACCGGCAAGTCCAAGGCCCTGGAGGTACTCCTGCCGTTCCTGCTCGACGCCAGCCTGCGCCCCAACCGGCTGTCCACCTTCGGGGGCTCCGAGCGCACCATGCACTGGAACCTGATGGGCGAGGGCACCTCGGGCAAGACCCGGGTCGGCTACGTGTGGCTGGAGTTCGTCCGTGGCGACGGCGGCCCTGTCCGGTTCACCTGCGGCGCCAGACTCCAGGCCAGCGTGCACACCACCGGCGTCACCGTCGACTACTTCACCACCGGCGCGCGGATCGACCGCCCCGGCGGCCTCTCCCTGGGGTCGAGCCAAGATGCCTGCGAAACCCACATTGAGATGATCTTGCAGAGCTGATCCCAGGCGGGATGACTCGCTGTCAGTCGGCCTGGAGGGTTGCGAAGTCGGCGTGGGCTCGCTCGACGGCTTCGGGGTACGCCTGGCGCTTCTCGTGCTCGGCGAGCGCCCGGTAGATGCTGGCCAGGCCGGGGTTGTGGCCCTTGCGCTTGCCGGTGGGGATGATCAGGTCGGTGCGGATCTTCTCGACGGACTCGCCGTTCGCCCGGCGCCGCAGCACGGTGTGCAGCATGTCGTCGGTGATGACGGGGGGCCGGCCGCCGTGCTTGCCCTTGCGGGCGGCGGCGTCGAGTCCTTCGAGGGTGGCTTCACGGATGCTCTCGCGCTCGGTCTCGGCCATCGCGGCGAAGAACCCGAAGAGCATCCGGCCGGGGCCGGACGGGTCGTAGATGCCGGGCAGCGGGCCGGCCAGCATCTCCAGGACCAGGCCGTGGGCGGTCAGGTGGTCGGCCAGCGCGGTGAGCTCGGCGGCGTCGCGGCCGAGCCGCTTCATCTCGTAGACGGTGAACAGCACGCGGCAGTGCGGGGCGTGGGCCTTGATCTCGCGGGCCAGGGTGAGCGCGGCCTCGAACTGAGGGCGGACCCGGATGCGGGTGCTGATCTTCTCGGAGAAGATCTTGTCGCGCGGGATGCCGTGCGCGCTGAGGGCGTCCAGCTGCGACTGCAGCTCTTGGGTGAGGTGGCTGCAGCGGGCGTACCCGATGCGGATGTCCGCGCCCGGGGTGTCCGTCTCGGGCGCGGTCGGCGGCGGGGTGCCGGGCCGCCAGGGCTGGCCGGGGCCGCGGCCGGTCGGGGTCGGCACCCGCAGCAGCTTGGCGAGCCGGGCGACCTTCTTGAAGCGGCCGGTGTGGTAGATCCCGGCGACCGCGCCCGAGCGCGAGCGGCAGGGCGATCCCGGCTGGACGCCGCAGCGCGGGCAGTCGTGGCGCTCGACGTCGTCGGCGTCGCTCTCGATGGTGTCCTGAGGGTCCGTCACGCCCGAAATCCTCTCACAAACCATTCCCAGAACGAGGGTCCGCCGTCACTTGAGTGAGAACGAGTTCTGAGAACCGATCGGGCATCCGGACCGACTCCGGCGGCCGTTTCCGATCTTGCTCCCGGAAAGGGTCATTTGTGGGATCCACGAGGCGTTTGGGCTTGAGCGCCGCCCGACTAGGATCATCAGATGACCGATCTCTGGGAGCAGGATCTGACGGCAGCGTTCTCTGTGCTGCTCGGCAGGCCAGTGGACAGCTTCGACCCCGAAGCCAAGTACGCCCTGTACTACATCAACAAGGCACTCATCGAGCAATGGGTGTGGGGAACGCTCGATGACGCCGACTCGCTGAGGCGAACGTGGGGGCCGGGCGACGACGGCGACCGGCCCGCGCTGCTGCAGATCTGTCTCGCCCTCGACTGGAGCCTGGACCTCGCCCGGTCCGTCTTCGACTTCGACTTCACCGCGGAATCGGCTCTCTCGCGGGCGTTCGGCGCACGGCCCGAGTCCAACAAGGTCGCCGAGTCATGCCGCACGGTCACCGGCGATGAGCTGGCCACCGTACTCACCGAGCACGGCCTGGGTCCGGCCGACGTCGTGTCTGGTCTCGAAGACGACACGTTCACCGTCTGCGTGTCTTTCCGCGTCGTCACCGACGGCACCCTCCGGGACGCACTGCTGACCGCGATCCGCGGGAAGCAGGGCCCCGACCGGCTGCGGCCCGGCCCTGACGAAGCAGCGATCCTGGCGCTTCCGCCGGACCTGTTTTCGAGCGAGCGGGAACTGCCGACTGAGACGGCGAACGAGCGGGACCGCCTCCTCGCCCCGGTCCGTGATCCCCGGCTTCGTGCGCACATCTGGTCGCCGTACCTGGACCGGCCGTGGGATCGGCCTGGCATCTCCTCCGGAGGACCCAACCAGCCCGGCACCACCTGCGTCGCAGCCTGGGACTTGGCCTACTTCGGTGATGTCCAACTCGCCGTCACGCAGACGGAGGGGGCGCTCTCAGGAGAGTAGCCCGCTGTCGGTGTCCGGGCCGAGCCTGGTGAAGTCGACGTCCAGGCGCGGCTCGTACGCCTCCGGCGCCAGGTCGAGCTCGTGGGTTGAGTACTCGCCGAACCGCATGATCTTCTCGGTCAGGTACGGCGAGACCTCGGCCAGGTCCTCGGGCTCGACCTTCCAGCCCTCGGCCTGCAGTTCGCGCACCGCCTCGGCGATGTCCAGGGTGTTGTGGAAGATTAGGCAGTTGGTGAGCAGGGCGTTGAACTTCACCGCCTTTTCCTGCTCAACGGGGTCGTTGTCGGTGATGACGCCCCGGTTGCCGAAGCGCACCCACTCGGAGAATCCGTTGTACGCCTCGACCTTGTTGGTGGCGGCCGTCACGCGGCGGCGCATCTGCGGGTCGGTGAGGTACCGCAGCAGCTGGATCGTGCGGATCACGCGGCCGACCTCGCGGAACGCCGTGTAGTGCGCGTTCTTGCGCGAGCCCGAGCGCAGACGCCGCAGCAGCAGCACGGAGGAGACCTTGCCCGCGCGCACCGACAGCGCGACCCGCATGAGGTCCTTGAAGTGGGACTCGATCAGGTCCCAGTCGATGACGTTGCGCCCGGCCTCGCCGAAGAGCGCGTCGATGTGCACGTAAGAGGTCTGCTTGGTCGGGCGGAAGAACACCAGGTCCTTCCAGTTCCTGATCCTCGGCATCAGCTCAAACCCCAACAAATGGGCCAAACTGAATACCGGGAAGCTCTGGCCCTGCGTGTCCGCGTGGATCGTGGTCGGCTGCAGTTCGGACTCGTTCTTCAGCAGCCCCTCGATGATGTAGACGGCCTCCCACACCCCGCACGGGATGAAGTGGGTGAACAGCGCGATGTAGGTGTCGGCGATGTGGTGGTAGGCGATCCCGCCGGGCCGGCCATAGCGGACCGAGGTCTCGGCGACCAGGTTGTTCAGGTAGGTGTCCATGTGGGTGCCGTCGGCGGCCACCGCCGTGCCGTCGCCCCAGGCTCGGGCCATGTCGAGCTGGGCGTGGGCGTTAACGACGTCGGTGATCGCCTGGTTCAGCTTGGCGATGGAGAAGTGCCGGTTCGCCGTGGCGGACAGCTCGTGCCCGCTCACCCCGTTGATGTGCCGAGCCGCGTCGTAGGGGCCCATGTTGGTGCCGTTGACGAAGGTCGTGATGACGTAGCGGCCGAACGGGTCCTTGAGCTTCGGGTCGTGTCCGGAGGCCGGCCCGAAGCGCCTCCACCACTCGATCCAGTACGCGGTGCGGGCCAGGATGCCGAGCAGGGACCGTTCGGGCAGGCGGGACTTGATGGCCTGCTCCAGCTTCACCGCGCTCGGGCGCCGCTCGTCCGCCTTGTACCTCTCCAGCGTCGGCACCCCGGTCTTCGGGTCGATGAACAGGCCCTCGTTGTCCGGGTAACCGGAGTCGGCGGCTGCCGCCGCGGCGGTGAGGCGGTCCTGCAGCTGGGTGCGGAAGGCCGCCGCGTCGAACGGGCTGTCGTCGCCGGGCTCCCGGAACCCGACCTCCACCAGGTAGTCCGGCAATGCAGCCTCCACCTGTGGCCACTCCAGCAGCTGCTGGCTCCAGTCGGCGTACTCCTCCGAGCCGGTGACCGCGATGTCGCCGCACCGCAGCTCTTCGGCGAGGTTGACAAACACCATCGCCTCGAAGTGCCGGCGCACGTACGAGCTCGGCCGAGTGCGGTCGCGGACGATCTTCTGCCAGTTCTGGGTGGCAAAGCGGATGTCGACCACCCCGGTGTCGCGGCCCTCGTCGTCCTGGCCCTGCTTCGGGATGTAGTCGCGGGAGTTCCTGAACCGCAGCAGGTGCTTGAAGGCGTCCAGCACCCGGCTGTCCTCGCTGGTGGCCACCAGGTCCAGGCTCTCCAGCAGGTTCAGCATCACCGCCCGGTCCGCCTTCAGGTGCCCGTGCAGCAGCACCTCCCAGTTGTCGCCGTGGTGCGCGGAGACCTTCTCGATCTGCTCGTACTGGGCGCCGAACCCGCCGAAGTCGTCCACCACCGACGTCACGCTGAACAGGCCGTTGGACTGCACCATCAGCCCCTCGGCCAGCTTGAGGAACGACGTCGCGACCCGACGCTTGAGGCGCCGGTTCACCTCCGAGGCCCCCGACTCCTCGTCCAGGCCCTCCAGCGCGTCCAGCGTCTCCTTGGTCAGCGCGCCGGCCTTCGCCCGCGCCGTCTGCGCGGGCCCGTCGGTGTCGACCTGCCGCAGCAAGGTGCGGTAGTTGGCGACCAGGCCCTCCACGATCGCCTGCTGCTGGCCGCGGATCTCTTCCAGCTCGGTGCGGGCCCGCTTCGACTTGATCGCCACCCGCTTGGTGAACATCGTCGTCAGGTCGTCGCGCACCCGCATCCGGGCCTTGTGGACCAGACACGCGATCAACGTGATCCGCTTGGCCTCGGCGTAGTCCTGCATCACGCCCGCGTCCGCCGCCTCCGCCTCCCCGGCGAAGTCCGCGATCTTCGCCGCTGCCAGGCCCGCCAGCCACGCGCCGGTGTCGCCCAGCCCATCCACCCACTTCCGGTGCTCAGCCAGCTTCTTCATGTTCGACCAGGTCGCTCGCTGAGCGGGCTTCTTCAGCTGGTTGAACATGGTCTTGCGGTCCAGCCCCAGCACGGTGACCAGCCGCAGCAGGCCGGCGCGCTCGTCCTCCTCGATCCGCCCGGCGACCAGGGTGAAGATGTCGCCGTTCACCTCCGCGCGGATGCTCATCGCCATCCGGTCCAACGTCGAGAACCCCGGCAGCTCCAGCCCCTTCTGGACGAGCTGTTCCAGCGCCACGTTGATCAGGTCCGCCGGGTTGTTCTTCGACGCGGCCTCCGCCCGGATCACTTCCTCCGCCACCTGGCGGGCGCCGGCCGCATCGAAGCGCACCCCCTCCACCCGGCCGCGCACCAGGACGCGGTGAGCCTCCGCCGTGCGGACCGAGGCGTACCGCCCCGCCACGGTGCCCTCCGGCAGCTCCACCGCCTTGCGGACGAAGTCGACCACCATCTCGGGTACCTCGTCCCACCTCGGGAACCGGGCCATCCGCTGGTAGGACTTGAGCAGCAGCAGAAGCGACAGCTGATGGTCCTCGCTGGCCGCCCGCTCCTGGGACCACAGCACCTCCTCGCGGCTCGGCGAGAAGAACAGATGCAGCTCACGCGCGGTGATCAGCCGCTTGAACCGCGGATACGCCGTCCGCTCGATCGACGTCATTTCCCGTCGCCCCACCCAATCCCCATGCCGACATGACCACGGGAGACCTACGCCCGCGCGGGCATCTTCACCGGCGATCATCAAACGGGGAGAAAGTACCCCCCAAGCCAGGACAGGACCGGCGGTCGGATGATATTGATCCCGCTCCCCACCGACACCGCAGCCCAACGCCAGCGGCTCACGCTCCATGATCATCTCAATGTGGGTTTCGCAGGCATCTTGGCTCGACCCCTCCCTGGTCAACGACGCGGGCCAGCCGCTCACCCGCGCCGCCCTGGCCGAAGCCCTCCAAGGCCGGGGCGAGTTGCACGGATCACCGACCGACTACCGCAACACGGTCCGCAGCACTCTCTTCCCCGGGCTGAGCGAGCAGCGTTACGACGCCCTGATCACCGCACTGCTCCAGCTCCGCACCCCCAAGCTCTCCGAGCGCCTCGACCCCTCGCTGCTGTCATCCCTCCTCTCGCGGGCCCTCCCTCCGCTCGGCGAGGGCGAGATCACCGAACTGGCCGAGGGCTTCGAACGCCTCGACCGCCAACGCGAACACCTGAAGACCCTGGACGACGAGGTGGCCGCGGCCACCGCCGTCGCGAACCAGCAACGCGGCTACGCCCAGCGCGTCCTGCGCGCCGGGGCGGCGGCGCTCATCTCCGCGACCACCGAGACGGACAACCTCGCCCGCATCGCCAGGAGGAGCGAGGAGGAGCACACCGCGGCCCTGGGCCGGCGCGAGGAGAGCAGGCGGGCACAGGAGGAGCTCGAACACCGACGGCAGGAGATCGACGGCGCCGTCGAAGGACTGCTCGGCTCCGAGGTCTACCGGCAGGGGCAGGAACTCGACCAGCTCCGCAGCCGGGCCGACCAGGCCGGCCGCACCGCCGCCCGGGCCCGCGCCGCCGCCGACCGGAAGGTCTCGGCGGCCACCGAGGACGCCGAGCGTGCCGACACCGCGCGGCTGCGCTCCGAGCAGCGGGCCGAACACACCCGCGCCGCCCGGGAGGAGACACGGGGCGCAGCGAGGCGAGCAGCCATGGAGTCCGTCTGCACCGAGGTGCAGACGCTGCTCGGCACCGCACCGGATCCGTCCGGGGGCACCGAGGAGCAGGGGCGCCGGGCACGCCGCCTGCTGCGCGGCGCGGTCGTCTCGCGGCACGGCCGGATCGCCGAGGTCCGCACCGCCGTCGAGCGCCACGAGCGCTCCGTCGCGGACCGGACGACGGCGGAGCAGTACCTCGACACGGCGCGCGGACATCTGAGCGGCGCGACCTCGCGGCTCACGGAGAACGCCCAGGCGTACGAGACCGCCGTCGACGTCCAAGCCGAGCTGCTGCGCCGGTGGGCGACGGCCGACTGCACCGAACTCGCCATCGACGACCCCGAGGAACTCGCGTGCCGCGCCGCCGTCGAGACGGATGTCGTCGCACTGGTCGAGGCCGCCGCCCGGGCGGCGGAGAGCGCCGTCACCGCCGAGGAGACGACCGCCCGCGCCGGCCGGGACGACGCCCGCGCCCGGCGTGACCGGGTCGTCGGGGAACTGGAACGCACTGCGGCCGCGGCCGGTCTCCGGCCGGTCCCGCCGCGCACCCGCACGGCCGACCGGTCGGTACTGCCGGGGGCGCCGCTGTGGAGCCTGGTGGACTTTCGGCCGGAGGTGCCGCCCGCCGACCAGGCAGGCATCGAAGCGGCCCTGGAAGCGGCCGGCCTGCTCGACGCCTGGATGACCCCCGACAGCGGCCTCGTCGTCGGCCACGACACCTTGGCCGACCCGGCGTCCGCCGTACCCGCCCCCGGCCGCTCGCTGCTCGACGTCCTCTCGCCCGACCCCGACGGCCCGGTGCCGCCCGGCCGGGTGGAGCGGCTGCTCGCCGGTATCGCCTACGGCCCCGCACTCCCGGCCGGCCACCCGGCCGCTGTGGCCGCCGACGGAAGCTGGCGGTTGGCGCTGGCGATCGGCTCCTGGACCAAGGAGGAGTCCGGCCACATCGGCGCCGCTGCCCGGGAACGCGCCAGAGCACGGCGGATCGCGGAGCTCACCGCCGAACTGACCGAGGCGGACGCCACCGTCACCGGGTTCGAGACGCGGCTGCGCGCCCTCGCCGACCGCCGGACGCGTCTGGGCAACGACCTCCGCTCCCGGCCGCAGCACCGGGAGGTGGAGCAGGCCAAGCGTGCCTGGGAAGGGTCCGAGTCCGAGGTGGACGCCCGCGAGGACGCCGTACGCGAGGCGGTCGAACGGCTCGCGCGGCAGGAGGACGCGGTCGGGGCCGCGCTGCGGGCGCTCGCCGTCGCTTCGGCGGAGCACGCCCTGCCGACGGAGCGCGCCGCCCTGGACGCGACCGCCGCGGCGGCCGACGCGCTGCGCGAACAGGCCGACGTCTGGCTCGACGCCCACCTCGCCTGGACGGCCGCCCGGCAGGCCTGGGACACCGCCCGCGGCCACGCCGAGGCGTCCCACGGCGCGGCGGCCGAGAGCCAGGGCGAGGCCGCGGACGCCGAGGCCGCCGCCCGCGGGCTCCGGTCCGCGCTCCTGGCGGTCGAGAGCACCGTCGGGGAGGACTACCGCCAAGTGGCCGTCCGGATCGGCGACTTCCGGGCATCACTCGACCGGACCCGCCGTGAGATCGACAGCGGCAACCGGACGCTCCTGGAACTCGCAGGCCGGATCGGCGCACTGGGCGCCACCATGGCCGAGGACAAGGCCCGGCACGACGCCGCCGTGGCCGCCCGCAACGAGGCCGCCGACGGCTTCCGGCGCCTGTGCGTCCTCGGATTCCCCGGGGACGCCGGACTCGGCCTGGTCCTCACCCCCGGGGACGGCACCCGGGCCACCCTCGAAGCGGCGCGCGAGACGGCCGCCGCCTGGCCCGCCCTGCCGCACGGCACCAGGAACCTCGGCGACTCCCTGAACCGCCTCTCCGAGGCCGTCCACCGAGCCCGCCAGAGCCTCAGCAGTCGTGCGGACCTCGAACTCGAAGCCGAGGAGGACATCCACGTCCTCACCGCCACCATCGACGGCATCCGGGTCGGTGCCACCGGCCTCCTCACGATCCTCACCGGCGACCGGGACCGCAGCCGGGACGACATCACCGCCGCCGAACGCAGCCTCTTCGACCGGACGCTCACCGGCGACACCCGCCGCCACCTCGCCTCCCGCATCCGCCAGGCCGGTGAACTCGTCGAGCGGATGAACGGTCACCTCGAACGGGTCCGCACCGCGTCGCGGGTGGCCGTCCGCCTGGTGTGGCAGATCCACCCCGACCTGCCGGCCGGCACCCGGACGGCCCGTGAACTGCTGCTCAAGGACCCGGCCCGGATCACCGAAGCCGACCGCGAGGCCCTGCACGCCTTCTTCCGGGGCCGCATCGACGAGGCCAAGACCCGCAACACGGCGGCGACCTGGGAGGAACAGCTCGCCGAGGTCCTCGACTACACGGCCTGGCACCAGTTCGTCGTCAAGCTGGACCGCGCCAACGGCGGCGGGTGGCAGCTGCTCACCAAGAAGCTGCACGGCGCGCTCTCGGGCGGAGAGAAGGCCATCGCCCTCCACCTGCCGCTGTTCGCCGCGGTGGCCGCCCACTACGAGGCGGTACCGGAGTCCCCGCGGCTGATCCTGCTCGACGAGGTCTTCGTCGGCGTCGACACGGTCAACCGCGGGCAGGTCTTCGGCCTCCTCGCGGCGCTCGACCTCGACCTGGTGCTCACCTCCGACCACGAGTGGTGCACCTACCGGGAGCTCTCCGGCATCGCCGTCCACCAGCTGATCACCGGAGGCGACGGCGACGACGCCGTCACCAGCGCCCGTTTCACCTGGACGGGCACCGATCTGCTGTCCGACGAAACGGACCCGGACGAAACGGACCCGGACGAAGCCGACCCGGACGGACCGGCATGACGGACCGCCACCCCCTGGACCTCCCCGGGCTCCGGCCGCTCTGGTCGGCCGTCCACGACCGCCTGTCAACTGGCCGCCCCGTCAGCCGGGTGCGGTCCGGGCCGCTCGACGAGGCGGGCCGCGAGGCCCTGGCCGACCTCCTCGGGCTCGACCGGCTGCCCGGCGCCGAACCGGCGATCCCCCTCGCCGCACTCGACGGTGCCGTGCGGGACGCCTGCGGCCGGCCCCTCCGGGACGTGGTGGCCGTGATCCTCGGCCCGATCCACGACCGGGCCGCCGAGCGCGAGCGCAAGACCGGCCAACGCGACGCCCTGTGGGGGTGGCTGGCCGGTCACGAGGTGGTCACCGCCCAGCCCGCTCTCCTGGAGTGGGTCGGCCAGCTGCGGACCAACGGCCTCGCCGAGGGCTCACCCGACCGGACCCGGGACCTGCTGGCCGCCGCGCTGAGGGTCCTCGCCGCACTCCCGGCCGGCGGCGAGCCACTGCCGGTCCTCGCCGCCCGCCTGCTCGACGGCGACTCCCACGCCCTCGACGACGGCACCCGGCTGTCCTCCCTCGTCCTGCGCGCCCTGGCGGCGCTGTACGGCACCGACGTGCCCGACGGCGCCGAGGGGCGACGCGCACTGTGGGGCCGGGCCGGCGTGGCCGACGACGAACTGTCCGCCACCGTGCTCGTCGTGGGTCTGCGCCCCGGGGGAGACGGCCCGGTCGCCAGGATCTCCCGCATCTGCGCCGGAGCCGGCCACCCCGTCAGCCTCACCCTGGCCCAACTGCGCGCACCCGGTGAGTTCAGCGGCTCCCCTGGGCCGGTGCACGTCACCGAGAACCCCAGCGTGCTCGCCCTGGCCCTCCAGCGCTTCGGCCGCCACTGCCCGCCGCTGGTCTGCACCTCCGGCTGGCCCAACACCGCCGTGATCCACCTGCTGCGCCGACTCGCCGACGAAGGCGCCTCCCTGCGCTACCACGGCGACTTCGACGGCGAGGGCATCCGGATCGCGGCCCACGTCCTGGCCAGGACCGGGGCTGCCCCCTGGCGGATGGCGACGGACGACTACCGGGCCGCCGCGCCCCGCGTCCCGGCCGGCCCCGATCCGGGGCGCCTCACGCCCGCACCGTGGGACCGGGCGCTCGCCGACGCCATGGCCGAACTGCGTACCGCAGTCGTCGAGGAGGTGGTCGCCGACCTCCTCCTCGACGACCTGGCGGAGCACCGGCACGGAGTGCAGTGACAATCCGTCCGATGGCCTGAGGGCTACCGTCGGCCTTGGGCGTAGCCCCGTCCGGGCCGGCGTGCCGGGCGGATCGGACGCCACCGGGTCCTATTGTTCGGCTGTGATCCCGGTGTGGACGGGCGCCGCGGGTGACCTTGGTGCGGAGCTTGACGCTGGAGCGTGCGGAGCATCCACCCGACGGCCTTGAGATCCCGGCACAGCCGGGAGTGAGCGAGGTCTGTGGCTTGCCACTCGGACTCGGCCCACGCCCGGCGGCCGTTGTGGTTGCCCGGGACCGGCCGGCGTACCGCGGCAACCAGGCGGATGCCGGTGTCGATGACGACCTGGTGGGGTCGGTGGAGTACCCGGCGTACAGGCCGGCTCGACCCGCCGGCACCAGGTAGTCATCAACGCCGGAACGTCCTCCGAGGGCTCGCTGTCGATCGCGGGCACGGACACCCTGGACCTCGGCTGTCTGTCCCGTCTGCGTGAACCGGCGGATGGCTGCGGTGCCCGCCGGGTCCCGGACAAGTCTCCCCGTAGTGTGGCGGATGCTCCTATAGACGTCAAGCCGCAGGAGCAAGGTCGGTTTGCGTGATTCGTTCGGTTGGTGTGCTGGTGAGCGTGCGGTAGACCTCGCGGGCG
>NZ_BAAANT010000034.1:0-78308 GCF_039529945.1 Kitasatospora kazusensis
CTCGGCTGGGAAACCCCAGCCGAGCGTCTGGCTAAACTCCTCACGGCCTAGACAACCAACCACGTGTTGCAACGACCGCTAGAAACCGCCCTGCGCGAAGACGGAAGGCAACAGGCCGGAGCCTTCCGTCTTCGCGCAGTTCCCCGCGCCCCTTGAGAAGCCGCGCGTACTACGCGCCGATCGCGTGGAGGCCGCCGTCGACGTGGACGATCTCGCCGGTGGTCTTGGGGAACCAGTCGGAGAGCAGGGCCACCACTCCGCGGCCGGCCGGCTCCATGTCGGTGACGTCCCAGGGCAGCGGGGAGCGGCCGTTCCAGGTGTCGGCCAGCTGCTCGAAGCCCGGGATGGACTTGGCGGCCATCGACTTGAGCGGACCGGCCGAGACCAGGTTGCAGCGCACGTTCTGCTTGCCGAGGTCGCGGGCCAGGTAGCGGGAGGTAGCCTCCAGCGCGGCCTTGGCCGGGCCCATCCAGTCGTACTGCGGCCAGGCCACCGTGGCGTCGAAGGTCAGGCCGACGACGGAGCCGCCGTTCTCCATCAGCGGCAGGCAGGCCATGGTCAGTGCCTTCAGCGAGTACGCCGAGACGTGCATCGCGGTGGCGACGGACTCCCACGGGGTGTTCAGGAAGTTGCCGCCCAGTGCGTCCTGCGGCGCGAAGCCGATGGAGTGCACGACGCCGTCCAGCGAGCCCAGCTCGGTCCGGACCAGGTCGGCCAGGCCGGCCAGGTGCTCGGTGTTGGTGACGTCCAGCTCCAGCACCTTCACCGGCTTCGGCAGCTTCTTGGCGATGCGCTCGGTCAGGCTGGGCCGCGGGAAGGCGGTCAGGATGATCTCGGCGCCCTGCTCCTGGGCCAGCTTCGCGGTGTGGAAGGCGATGGAGGACTCCATCAGCACACCCGTGATGAGGATGCGCTTGCCCTCGAGAATTCCACTCATGGTCAGTGACCCATGCCCAATCCGCCGTCTACGGGAATGACGGCTCCAGTGATGTATGCGGCCTCGTCCGACGAGAGGAAGCGCACGACGGACGCAATCTCGGCGGGCGCGGCGTAACGGCCGAGCGGCACGTTCGCGACGATCTCCTTGCGGCGCTCGTCGGTGAGCACCGCCGTCATGTCGGTGTCGACGAAGCCGGGAGCGACCACGTTGACCGTGATGTTGCGCGAGCCGAGCTCGCGCGACAGCGAACGGGCGAAGCCGACCAGGCCCGCCTTGGACGCCGAGTAGTTGGCCTGGCCGGCCGAGCCGGAGAGCCCGACCACCGAGGAGATCAGGACGACCCGGCCCTTGCGCGCCCGCAGCATCTTGTTGGACGCCCGCTTGACCACCCGGAACGCGCCGGTGAGGTTGGTGTCGACGACCGAGGTGAAGTCCTCCTCGGTCATCCGGAGCAGCAGGGTGTCCTTGGTGATGCCGGCGTTGGCGACCAGCACCTCGACCGGGCCGTGCGCGGCCTCGACCTCGGTGAAGGCCGCGTCGACCTGTGCGGCGTCGTTGATGTCCGCGCGGACGGCGATGACCTGGAACTTGGCCAGTTCGGCCGGGACCTCCCCCGAGCGGCTGGTGATGGCGACCTTGTCGCCCGCCTCCGCGAAGGCCAGGGCGATCGCGAGGCCGATGCCCCGGTTACCTCCGGTGACGAGAACCGAGCGGCTCAACGATCCACCTCTCTCCTTGGTTGACAGCGGCCATGCGGGGTGAGCACGTCTGATGCCGACCGGACCGCAACGGTACGCGGCGTGCGCGTACGCAGTGTGACGCTATCGGTCCGGTCCAGGCTGCGGCGGGTCCAGCTCCCACAGGTCCGTCCGGCGCGAACTGTCGTATCCCGACAACCGCCCTGTTCGCGGCCGCTCCGAGCCCTGGTGGCCCGCCCCGGGAACAACCGGACGGGTCGGACCCGTTGATCCCAGGGCGCCGGAGAGAATCCGGATGCCGCTGCGCGCGGTCCCCGCGGGACAATCCCCCCGGGACGGTCCCATCAGGGCGATCACGCCCCACCCCCGGTGACGACGAAAGCGATGACGCGGATGAGCGAGGCACAACCCAGCCCGGGTGGCAGGACCACGCGCCTGGTCCTGGCGGCCCTGGCCGTGACGGCGGGCGCCGCCGCCTGGGCCCTGCGGGACCTCCCGGCGGCTCTCGGGCGGCGTCCGGACGGCCGGTCCGCCCGGATCCGCAACTCGCCGCAGTACCGCGACGGCGTCTTCCACAACGCCCCCTCCGCACTGGTCCGGTCGGCCCGCGAGACCCCGGACATCAACCGCAACACCGTCCAGCGGATGCTGTTCGACCGGGAGGACCGCCGCCCGGTCAAGCCGGTGCCCACCGTCCGGCCCGAGGGCGGCCCGCAGCGGCCGGCCGCCGCCGGCGTGGAGATCGTCTGGTACGGGCACGCCTCCGCGCTGGTCGAGATCGAGGGCACCCGGGTGCTGCTCGACCCGATCTGGAGCGACCGCTGCTCCCCCGCCACCCACGTCGGCCCCAAGCGGCTGCACCCGGTGCCGGTCGAGCTGGAGGAGCTGCCGCAGGTCGACGCGGTACTCATCTCGCACGACCACTACGACCACCTGGACATGGCGACCGTGAAGCGGCTGGTGGCCTCCCAGTCCGCACCCTTCGCGGTGCCGCTGGGCATCGGCAGCCACCTGCGCCGCTGGGGCGTCCCCGAGCACCGGATCATCGAGCTGGACTGGGACGAGACCTGCACCCTGGGCGACCTGACGCTCACCCTCACCTCCGCCCACCACTTCTCCGGGCGCTCCACCACCCGCAACACCACGCTCTGGGGCTCCTGGGTGATCGCGGGCCCGACCCGCAAGGTCTACTACACCGGCGACTCCGGCTACTTCGAGGGCTACGCGGCGATCGGCGAGCAGCACGGCCCGTTCGACGCCGCGCTGGTGCAGATCGGCGCGTACGACGTGGCCTGGGCCGACATCCACATGACGCCCGAGGACGCCGTCCGCGCCCACCTGGACCTGAAGGCCGAACTGCTCGTCCCGGTCCACTGGTGCACCTTCAACCTGGGCCTGCACCCGTGGTCCGAGCCGGTGGAACGCCTGCTCGCCGAGGCCAAGTCCCAGGCCGTCCCGCTCGCCGTCCCCCGCCCGGGTGAGCGCGTCGACGTCGACAACCCCCCGGAGCTCGACGGCTGGTGGGAGGCCCTCACGTAGGGCGGACGTTCCTTCAGGCGCGGGGTTCACGTACGCAAACGGACACCCCAAGGGGCGCGGGGAACTGCGCGACCAGGGCACGACGTCGGTGCACGGCTGGTCGCGCAGTTCCCCGCGCCCCTGATGGTTACCCGTGTGCGTCCGGTTCGGCGGCTGAATGGGGCGTTATTTGCTGGATCGAGGGCTGCCGACAGGCGATGATGCGAGCTGGACGCCCCTGTCCGTGCCGCCCTCGATCCCAGGGAGCCCGATGTCGCCGACATCCCGCGCCGTCGATCCGCAGTTCCTCGCGTACCCGCTCCGCACTCTCGCGGACGCCGCCCTCGGCCGGGCCACCCGGCTCGGCGCCTCGCATGCGGACTTCCGGCTGGAGCGTGTCCGCAGCGCGTCCTGGCGGCTGCGGGACGCCCGCCCGGCCGGTACCTCGGACAGCGTGCAGCTCGGCTTCGCCGTCCGGGTGCTGCTGGACGGCGCCTGGGGCTTCGCCGCCGGGGTGGACCTGACACCGGAGGCGGCGGTGCTGGTCGCCGAGCAGGCGGTCGCGGTGGCCCGGCTCTCCGGGCGGATCAGCCGGGCCGCCGGCTCGACCGACGCGGTCGAGCTGGCCGAGGAGCCGGTGCACGCGGACGTCACCTGGATCTCCGCGTACGACGTCAACCCCTTCGAGGTGCCGGACGCCGAGAAGACCGCGCTGCTCGCGGAGTGGAGCAGCCGCCTGCTGGCCGCCGACGGCGTGTCACACGTCCAGGCCAACCTGCTGACGGTGCAGGAGAACAAGTTCTACGCCGACACCGCCGGCACCGTCACCACCCAGCAGCGGATCCGGCTGCACCCGGAGCTGGAGGCCACCTCGGTCGACGAGCGGACGGGCGCCTTCGACTCGATGCGGACGATCGCGCCGCCGGTCGGGCGCGGCTGGGAGTACCTGCTCGGCACAGGCTGGGACTGGAACGCGGAACTCGCCGAACTCCCCGGGCTGCTGGCCGAGAAGATGAAGGCCCCCGGCGTCGAGCCGGGCCGGTACGACCTGGTGATCGACCCGTCCAACCTCTGGCTGACGATCCACGAGTCGGTCGGCCACGCCACCGAGCTGGACCGCGCGCTCGGCTACGAGGCCGCCTACGCGGGCACCTCGTTCGCCACCTTCGACCAGCTCGGCTCGCTGAAGTACGGCTCCGAGCTGATGCACGTCACCGGTGACCGGACGGCCGAGCACGGGCTCTCCACCATCGGGTACGACGACGAGGGCGTGGCCGCCCAGTCCTGGGACCTGGTCAAGGACGGCACCCTGGTCGGCTACCAGCTGGACCGCGCGATGGCCCGCCTGAAGGGCCTGGGCCGCTCCAACGGCTGCGCCTTCGCCGACTCCCCCGGCCACGTGCCGGTGCAGCGGATGGCCAACGTCTCGCTCCGGCCGGCGGCGGGCGGCCCGGACACCGAGGGCCTGTTCGAGGGCGTCGAGAAGGGCCTGTACATCGTCGGCGACCGGTCCTGGTCGATCGACATGCAGCGGTACAACTTCCAGTTCACCGGCCAGCGCGCGTACGCGATCCGCAACGGCCGGCTCGCGGGCCAGGTCAAGGACTTCGCCTACCAGGCCACCACCACCGACTTCTGGGGCTCGATGAGCGCCGTCGGCGGCCCGCAGACGTACGTGCTCGGCGGTGCCTTCAACTGCGGCAAGGCCCAGCCGGGCCAGACCGCGGCGGTCAGCCACGGCTGCCCGTCCGCGCTGTTCCAGGGTGTCAACGTGCTCAACACGCAGCAGGAGGCGGGTCACTGATGGCCACCGTTCAGCCCCACGAACTGGTCGAACTGGCCCTCGGGCTCTCCCGCGCCGACGGCTGCGTGGTGATCGCCGACGAGGAGTCGACGGCGAACCTGCGCTGGGCCGCCAACGGGCTCACCACCAACGGCGTCACCCGGGGCCGCCGCCTCACCGTGATCGCCACCGTGGACGGCGGGCAGGGCACCGCCTCGGGCGTGGTCTCCCGCGAGGCCGTCACGCCGGACGAGGTGGAGAGCCTGGTCCGGGCCGCCGAGGACGCCGCCCGCGACGCCGGGCCCGCCGAGGACGCCCAACCGCTGATCGCCGGGCACCCGGCCTCCGCGGACTTCACCGCGCCGCCGGCCGAGACCTCGGTCGAGGTGTTCGCCGAGTTCGCCCCGGCGCTCGGCGAGGCCTTCGCCCGGGCCCGTGCGGCCGGCCAGCTGCTCTACGGCTTCGCCCGGCACGAGCTGACCAGCAGCTACCTGGGCACCTCCACCGGCCTGCGGCTGCGGCACGACCAGCCGACCGGCTGCGTCGAGATCAACGGCAAGACCGCCGACCTGACCGGCTCCGCCTGGGTGGGCGCCGCGACCACGGACTTCCGCGACGTCGACGTCGCGGCACTGCACTCCGAGGTCACCCGGCGGCTCGGCTGGGGGCAGAAGCGGATCGACCTGCCCGCCGGGCGGTACGAGACGCTGCTGCCGCCCTCCGCGGTGGCCGACCTGATGGTCTACCTGTCCTGGTCCGCGGGCGGCCGGGACGCGGCCGAGGGGCAGACGGTGTTCAGCAAGGCCGGCGGCGGCACCCGGGTCGGCGAGCGGCTCAGCCCGCTGCCGCTGACCCTGCGCTCCGACCCGGCCGCACCCGGGCTGGAGGCCGCGCCGTTCCTGCTCACGCACTCCTCCGGCGAGACCGCCTCGGTCTTCGACAACGGCCTGCCGCTCGCCGCCACGGACTGGATCCGGGACGGCGAACTCGTCAGCCTGTTCACCACCCGGCACGCGGCCGCCCTGACCGGCCTCCCGGTCGCCCCGCCGATCGACAACCTGGTGCTGGAGACGGCCGGCGGCGACGCCCCGACCCTGGACGAGATGATCGCCCGCACCGAACGCGGGCTGCTGCTGACCTGCCTCTGGTACATCCGCGAGGTGGACCCGGCCACGCTGCTGCTCACCGGACTGACCCGGGACGGCGTCTACCTGGTCGAGAACGGCGAGGTGGTCGGCGCGGTCAACAACTTCCGCTTCAACGAGTCCCCCGTCGACCTGCTGTCCCGGATCACCGAGGTCGGCCGCACCGAGCCCTGCCTGCCGCGCGAGTGGGGCGACTACTTCACCCGGGCCGCGATGCCGCCGGTCCGGGTCGCCGACTTCAACATGAGCTCGGTGAGCCAAGCCTCGTAGAAGGACGACCCCACGCATGGACGAGAAACGGACCGTCAAGATATCGAAGAGCCTGTCCAGGGTGCTGCGGCACGACCCGGGCCGGGTCGGTCTCACCCTGGACGGGGCCGGCTGGGTGGCGGTGGACGCGCTGCTCGCCGCCCTCCGCCTGAGCCGGGCGGAGCTGGACCACGTGGTGGCGACCAACAACAAGCGCCGCTTCGCCTACTCCGACGACGGTCTGCGGATCCGCGCCAGCCAGGGCCACACGGTGGCGGTCGACCTCGGTCTGGCCGCCACCGAGCCGCCGCCGGTGCTCTTCCACGGCACCGCGGAGCAGACGGTCTCCGCGATCTTCCGGGAGGGCATCCGGCCGATGTCCCGGCAGGACGTCCACCTCTCGACCGACACCGAGACGGCCGTCCGGGTCGGCTCCCGGCACGGCCGCCCGGCCGTCCTGACGGTCGACGCGGCAGCGATGGCCGCGGCCGGCCACCTCTTCCGGGTCAGCGCCAACGGCGTCTGGCTGACGGACACGGTCCCCCCGGAGTACCTCCACCGCGGCTGAGCCGTCCACTACCCAGGGGCGCGTGGGGGCACCTCCCGGCCGAAGGCTGGGGGAGAACTGCGCGAAAGCGGAAGGCGCCGCACCCGAACTGTCCATCCCACCGCACTTTGCACCACCCAGGGGCGCGAGGAACTGCGCGAAGACGGAAGGCACCGGACCTGAACTCTCCAGCTCACCGCCCGTTGCACTACCCAGGGGCGCGAGGAACTGCGCGAACGCGGAAGGCCCCGCACCGTCACTCCCGACTCACACAGTTCCCCGCGCCCCCAGGGGCAGCCCCCCACCCGTCGGGAGACAGAGCGTACGGTGGGAAGGCCGCGCCCGGACCGGGGTGCGGGTGCTGACGAGGACGGTAGAGCCATGGGCAAGAGCGGGCCGGTCTTCCGGATCACCGGGGCGCGGAGCAGCCTCTCCGAGGACGTCCGGGGGCGTCAGCGGCGCTACGTGATCTCGATGCTGGTCCGCACCGCGTGTGTGCTGCTCTCCGTGGTGCTCTGGGACGTGCAGCGGTACGTGGCGTTCGCGGCCCTGGGCGGCGCGGTGCTGCTGCCGTACTTCGCCGTACTGATCGCCAACGCCGGACGGGAGCGCGCGCCGGGGCTGCCGAGCACCTTCGCGGTGCCCGAG
Organism: Kitasatospora kazusensis; assembly: GCF_039529945.1. Lineage (NCBI taxonomy): Bacteria > Bacillati > Actinomycetota > Actinomycetes > Kitasatosporales > Streptomycetaceae > Kitasatospora > Kitasatospora kazusensis. The sequence continues at coordinate 7,529 of NZ_BAAANT010000034.1, forward strand.
CAGACGCCGCTGATGCTCGGCCCCGGGGGCACCGGTGGGGGCGGCGCGGCCGCCAAGGACGCCCCCAAGGGCTGAGGAACACTCAAGCCGACCGCCCGGTCTGTCCGGTTCTGCTGGCGTTTGACTGTTAGAAAGCTCAGAACAACCTCAGATAAATCATGGAAGAGCTAGCCATCCGGGGGGCCTGGCGTGACATACTGCGTACGCGCTCCGCATCCCCCGTCGGAGCGACAGACCGACGCCGGGCGGCTCCCCCCGTGGCTGCCCGGCGTCGTCATGTCCTCTTACCGGCCTCGATCGTGAGTGCGAGACTGGCGGTGCACACTCCCGCCCCACTCCTCAGGACGGCTCACAGATGAACAGCCTCTTCGGCTCCGCCGACGGCCCCGAGGGTCCCCCGGTCTGCTCCGGCAAGGGCTGCCGCCTGCCCGCCGTCTGGGTCCTGGTCTGGAACAACCCCAAGCTGCACACCCCGGACCGCCGGAAGACCTGGCTCGCCTGCGACGAGCACCGCGAGCACCTCTCCCAGTTCCTGAGCGTCCGCGGCTTCCTCAAGGAAACGGTCGCCCTCACCGACTGGACCGAGTAGCTCCTCAGGGGCGCCTCGGGGCACCCGTCCGCCGGAGGCTAGCCGCCGATCGCCGACATCGGCCGGTCCGGCTGGAGGAACTCCGGGTTGTCTATCCCGGCGCCCGCCTTCTTGCCCCACATCGCCGCGCGCCACAGCGCGCCGATCTCGGCGTCCGTCGCGCCCGCCCGCAGGGCGCTCCGCAGGTCGGTCTCGCCGGTCGCGAAGAGGCAGTTGCGGACCTGCCCGTCGGCGGTGAGCCGGGTGCGGTCGCAGGCGCGGCAGAACGGGCGCGTCACCGAGGCGATCACCCCGACGCTCGCCGGGCCGCCGTCCACCAGCCAGCGCTCGGCGGGCGCCGCGCCGCGGGTACCTGCGCCCTCGGGGGTGAGGGCGAAGCGGGCGTGCAGCCGGTCGAGGATCTCCTCGGCGGTGACCATCTGCGAGCGGTCCCACCCGTGCTGGGCGTCCAGCGGCATCTGCTCGATGAACCGCAGCTCGTACCCGCGCTCCAGGCACCAGGCGAGCAGGTCGGCGGCCTCGTGGTCGTTGACGCCGCGCATCAGGACGGCGTTGAGCTTCACCGGGGCCAGCCCGGCGGCCTCGGCGGCGGCCAGGCCGTCCAGCACGTCCTGGTGGCGGTGACGGCGGGTCAGGGTGAAGAAGGTGTCGGCGTCGAGGGTGTCGAGCGAGACGTTGACCCGGTCCAGACCGGCCCGGTGCAGGGCGGTGGCGGTGCGGGCCAGCCCGATGCCGTTGGTGGTGAGCGAGAGCTCGGGCCGCGGCTCCAGCTCGGCGCAGGCGCTGACGATGGAGACCAGGCCGGGGCGCAGCATCGGCTCGCCGCCGGTGAAGCGGACCTCGCGCACGCCGAGGTCGCGCACGGCCAGCGACACCAGACGGACGATCTCCTCGTCGGTCAGCAGGTCGGGCTTGCCGAGCCACTGCAGGCCCTCCTCGGGCATGCAGTAGGTGCACCGCAGGTTGCAGCGGTCGGTCAGTGAGACCCGCAGGTCCACTGCCTGCCGACCGAAGGTGTCGAGTAGCACTGCGGCCTCCTCCCAGCTGTGTTTCGTCGGGGACGCGAACCGGCCCGGCCGCCACTGGGGCGGGCCGGGCCAGCTTATCCGGATGATCGGACAGCCCCCGGGCCTCGTCCGATGACAGAACCGTAAGAACTCAGTGCGCGCCCAGGCCGGTGAGCGACCTGACCTCCAGTTCAGCGTACTTCGTCGGGTCGGCGGGCCGGCGGGAGAGCAGGGTGCCGATCCAGCCCGCCAAGAACCCGACCGGGATGGAGACCAGGCCGGGGTTCTCCAGCGGGAACCAGTGGAAGTCGCTGTGCGGGAAGAGCGCGGTCTTGGTACCGGAGACCACCGGGGAGAAGACCACCAGGGTGACGGAGCTGACCAGGCCGGCGTAGACCGAGCTGACCGCGCCGGTGGTGTTGAAGCGCTTCCAGAACAGCGAGTAGAGCAGCGTCGGCAGGTTGGCCGAGGCCGCCACGGCGAAGGCCAGCGCGACCAGGGCCGCGGTGTTGAGCTTGTCCGCGTAGATGCTCAGGGCGATGGCCACCGCGCCGATCACGACGGCCGCCAGCTTGGCCGACTTGATCTCCTCCCGCTCGCCCGCCTTCCCGCGCCGGATCACGTTGGCGTAGATGTCGTGGGCGAAGGACGCGGACGAGGCGAGGGTGAGCCCGGCCACCACCGCCAGGATGGTCGCGAAGGCGACGGCGGAGATGATCGCGAGCATCGCGGCCCCGCCCGCCGAGCCCGCTCCGCCGCCCAGGTGCTCGGCGAGCAGCGGCGCGGCGGTGTTGCCCGCCGCATTGGACTTCTTGATGGCCGCGGGGCCGACCAGCGCGGCGGCGCCGAAGCCGAGCGCAAGGGTCATCAGGTAGAAGACGCCGATGATGCCGATCGCCCAGAGCACCGACTTCCGGGCCGCCTTGGCGGTGGGGACGGTGTAGAAGCGCACCAGGATGTGCGGGAGCCCGGCGGTGCCGAGCAGCAGGGCCAGCGCCAGGCTGATGAAGTCCAGCTTGGTGGTGCCGGTGGTGCCGTACTTGAGGCCGGGTTCCAGGAAGGCCGAGCCCTTGCCGCTGGCGTGGGCGGCGGCGCCGAGCAGGCTGGACAGGTTGAAGTGGTACTTGGCGAGCACCATGAAGGTCATCACCGCGGCGCCGGCGATCAGCAGGACCGCCTTGACGATCTGCACCCAGGTGGTGCCCTTCATCCCGCCGACGACGACGTAGACGACCATCAGGGCGCCCACCGCGACGACCGTCCAGCGCTTGGCGCCCTCTCCGCTGACGCCGAGCAGCAGGGAGACCAGCGAGCCGGCGCCGACCATCTGGGCCAGCAGGTAGAAGATCGACACCACGATGGTGGAGATGCCGGCGGCCGTCCGGACCGGGCGCTGCCGCATCCGGAAGGCCAGCACGTCGGCCATGGTGTAGCGGCCGGAGTTGCGCAGCGGCTCGGCCACCAGCAGCAGGGCCACCAGCCAGGCGACCAGGAAGCCGATCGAGTAGAGGAAGCCGTCGTAGCCGAAGAGCGCGATGGCGCCCGCGATGCCGAGGAAGGACGCCGCCGACATGTAGTCGCCGGAGATCGCCAGGCCGTTCTGGAGGCCGGTGAAGCCCCGGCCGCCGGCGTAGAAGTCGGCGGCGTCCTTGGTCTGCCGCCCGGCCCAGAGCGTGATGCCCAGGGTGGCGAGCACGAAGACGCCGAACAGGGTGAGGGTGAGGGTCCGGTGCTCACTGGCGGAGCCGGCCAGCAGGACGGTGCCGTGGCTCATTCGCCCGCCCCCCGGGGTGCGACCAGGGTGGCCGGGGCGACCTGCTCGCGGATCGCGGCGGCGGCGGGGTCGAGCCTGCGGTCCGCGTAGCGGGCGTACCAGGCGGCGATGGCGAAGGTGCTGGCGAACTGGAGCAGCCCGAGTACCAGGGCGATGTTGACGTGCCCGAAGACCTTGGTGGCCATGAACGCGGGCGCGTAGCTGGAGAGCAGCACGTACAGCAGGTACCAGAGGATGAAACCTGCGGTCACGGGGAAGGCGAAGCCCCGGAAGGCGCCGCGCAGCGAGCGGAACTCCTCCGTTTCGTCGGTGCGTCGGACTTCTGGCGGTACTGCCTCGGCGGTCGGCGGGGTGTCCACTCGGTGTCTCCTGACGTCTTCGGATGCGCAGGTGGAAATACCGGACGTGAGCGGCGTCACAGTCAGGGCGTGCCGCTGCATGTTAAAGCGACCGAAGGGTTACAGAAAGTACCCGACCGGCGTAGTCGCACGATCTGGCCGAAAACCGATCAGGACATGCCAGTGGAGCGACACCCGGGCCGGGCGCCGCTCCACTTGAATGAACGTCACATCTGATGAACCGTCAGAACGAGATCCGGACCTTCAGCGCCGTACGGTCGTCCATCGCCCGGTAACCGTCCGGCACACCGTCCAGGGTGACGGTCCGGTCGAACACCAGGCCGGGGTCGATGGTGCCGGCCAGCACGTCGGCGAGCAGCTCCGGGATGTACGCGCGGGCCGGGGCGACGCCGCCGCCGAGCGCGACGTTGCGGCCGAACATCTGGCCGATGTCGACGCCCGCGCTGCCGCCGTGCGGCACGCCGACGTAGCCGACGGCGCCGCCGTCGCGGGTGATCGAGATCGCGGTGCGCATCGACTCCTCGGTGCCGACGGCCTCCAGCACCGAGTGCGCGCCCTGGCCGCCGGTCAGCTCCTTGACCGCCTCGATCGCCTCCTCGCCGCGCGCGGCGACCACGTCGGTGGCGCCGAACTTGCGGGCGATGTCGGTGCGGACCTGGTGGCGGCCGAGCGCGATGATGCGGCCGGCACCGAGCCGGTGCGCGGCGAGCACCCCGCACAGGCCCACCGCGCCGTCGCCGACCACCGCGACGGTCGAGCCGGGGCGGACCTTCGCGGAGACCGCCGCGTGGTGCCCGGTGGCCATCACGTCGGAGAGCGCCAGCAGGCTCGGCAGCAGCTTCTCGTCGGTGGCGGCCTCCTTGGGCAGCTGGACGAGGGTGCCGTCGGCGAACGGGACCCGGACGGCCTCGCCCTGTCCGCCGTCCGAGCCGACCTCGCCCCAGAACCCGCCGTGCGGGCAGGAGGTCTGCAGGCCCTCGCGGCAGAAGTCGCAGACGCCATCGGACCAGACGAACGGCGCGACCACGAAGTCACCGGGCCTGAAGCCCGACACCTCGGAGCCGACCTGCTCGACGATGCCGAGGAACTCGTGCCCGATCCGCTGCCCGGCCTCCCGGGCGGCCACACCCCGGTACGCCCAGAGGTCGCTGCCGCAGATGCAGGCGTTGACCACCCGGACCACCGCGTCGGTCGGCCGCTGAATCTGCGGATCGGGCACCTCCTCGATCCGGATGTCGTTCGGGCCGTGGATCACAGTGGCGCGCATGAGGGGTTTCCTTCGCGGAGCTGCACCGGAGGGGTACCGGTGACCTGGGGAGATGGTGGGACCGGTAGTACGACCATTCCGCTCCTCACTCTATTCCGGCAGTTGACGAACTCCCTGTCGAAATGTCGCGTACGCCACTGCGGGGGGCTCCGGCGGCCGTCGTTGTGGGCGCCCGCCCTTAAAGTGGTTCACCATGCACGCGATCCAGTCACCGTGGGACGACTCCGCCCGGACGGCGCCCCTCCCGGCGCAGCGCAGCCCCGAGCACGGCGAGGGCTTCGCCGTGGTCGACGTCGAGACCACCGGGCTCGGCCGTACCGACCGGGTCATCTCCGCCGGCGTCTACCAGCTGGACGGGCACGGCGAGGTCACCGACCACTGGTACACCCTGGTGAACCCGCAGCGGGACCCGGGCCCGACCTGGATCCACGGGCTGACCAGCGCCGCCCTGGCCGGCGCGCCGACCTTCCCCGAGATCGCCGACGAGCTGGGCGAGCGGCTGCGCGGGCGGGTGATGGTCGCGCACAACGCGCTCTTCGACTGGAACATGATCTCCCGCGAGTACTCCCGCGCCGGGCTGCGCGCCCCCGTCGAGCAGCGGCTCTGCACCATGGTGCTCTCCCGGGACCTCGGGCTGCCGCTGCCCAACGGCAAGCTGGCCAGCCTCGCCGAGTACTTCGGCGTCCAGCAGCGCCAGGCGCACAACGCGCTGGACGACGCCCGCGTGCTCGCCGAGGCCTTCCGCCCCAGCCTGCACCTGGCCCGGCAGGGCGGCATCCCGCTGCCGCTGACCACCTGCGTGGCCGTCACCGACCTCGGCGAGGACGGCTCCGCCCAGGCGCCGGCCCGCGGCTCCTGGAGCTCCTCCTACCGGCCCGCCCGCAAGCGCCCGGCCTGCCCGTACCCGAACCCCGGCCGCTGGCGGGACGGCACCCCGCTGACCCAGGGCATGCGGGTGGCGATCACCGGCGACACCGCGACCGACCGGGAGCTGCTGGAGGACCGCGCGGCCGAGGCCGGCCTGCACATCGCCTCCTCGGTGAGCCGGCTCACCAGCCTGCTGGTCACCAACGAACCGGACAGCTGGAGCGGCAAGGCGCGCAAGGCCCGCGAGTACGGCACGCCGGTGGTCGGCGAGGACGCCTTCCTCCAGCTGCTGCGCGAGGTCGCCGCGCACCCCGGTGTCTGATCGGCCCCGGCCGTAGGCGTAGCGTGCCGTTGTGTACCGATTTCTGCTCTCCTGGCGCTGGGCGATCATCACCCTGATCGGCCTGCTGCTGATTCCGACGATGATCCGGCTGGGCTTCTGGCAGTACCACCGCCACGAGGCCAGGGTCGCCCGCAATCAGCTCATCGCGCAGAACCTGACCTCGACGCCCGTCGCCTTCGACTCGCTCACCGCGTCCGGGCGCGCCGTGCCCGGCGACCTGACCTGGAAGGCCGTCACGGCCACCGGGCAGTACGACGCGGCGCACGAGTTCGTGATCCGCAGCCGGACGGAGCCGGGCGGCAGCAGCATCGGGTACTACGTCATCACGCCGCTCAGGCTGGCGGACGGCAAGGGCGACGTGCTGGTGAACCGGGGCTGGGTCGACTCCCCCACCGACACCGCCAGCTACCCGCCCGTCCCGGCCCCGCCGGGCGGCCAGGTCACCGTGACGGGCCGGCTGCGCGGCGACGAGACGTACGCCAACAGCGGTATCCGGGACCGCGGCGGACTGCCGGACCGGCAGTACAAGCTGATCAACAGCGAGCAGGCGGCCCAGCGGACCGGCGCCACCTTCCTCGGCGGCTACCTGGAGCTCGCCCTCCCGGGCCAGGCCGCCGGCGCCTTCCCCGAGGCGCTCCCCGACCCCGAGCACTCCGACATCGGCCCGCACATGGCGTACGCCGTCCAGTGGTGGCTGTTCACCGCCCTCGTCCCGATCGGCCTGGTGGTCTTCGCCCGCCGCGAGGCCCGGGACCTGGCCGCCGCGAAGAAGCAGCCCGCACCGGAACTCGTACCCGCGTAGGCCCGGGCCGCCGGACCGGGCAGGATGGGCCCCATGGATCTCGGACTGCAGCAGAAGGTGTACGTGGTAACCGGCGCCACCCGTGGACTCGGGCTGGCCTCCGCACGGGAGTTGGTCGCGGACGGTGCCCGGGTGGTGCTCAGCGGACGCAGCGCGGAGTCGGTGGCCGCCGCCGTCGCCGAGCTGGGCGGCCCCGGGCTGGTGCACGGCGTGGTCGCGGACAACGCGGACCCTGCCACCGCCGAACAGCTGGTCGCGGCGGCCCTGGAGCGGTTCGGACGCTTCGACGGCGTGCTGATCAGCGTCGGCGGCCCGGCCGCCGGCCCGGTGCTCGGCGCCGAGGAGGACGCCTGGCGCGGCGCCTTCGAGTCGGTCTTCCTCGGGGCGCTGCGGATCGCCCGGGTCTCCGCGGCCGCACTCGGCGAGGGCGGTGTGATCGGGTTCGTGCTGTCCGGGTCGGTCCGCGAGCCGATCGGCGGGCTCGGCATCTCCAACGGCCTGCGGCCGGGCCTCGCGATGGCCGCCAAGTCCCTGGCCGACGAGCTCGGCCCGCGCGGCATCCGGGTGGTCGGCCTGCTGCCCGCCCGGATCGACACCGACCGGGTCCGCGAGCTGGACGCCCTGGGCGGTGACGCGGCCGCCGCCCGCGCCCGGGCCAACGCGAAGATCCCGCTCGGCCGTTACGGCACCCCCGAGGAGTTCGGCAAGGTCGCGGCCTTCCTGCTGTCGCCCGCCGCGTCCTACCTGACGGGCGTCATGGTCCCGGTCGACGGCGGAGCCCTCCGAGGCCTCTGAGGGAACCCGTTCTGCACCTGGTCAACCACAACAGGGGCGCGTGGGGGCACCTCCCGGCCGAAGGCTGGGGGAGAACTGCGCGCGCAACCGTCCACGTACGTCGTGCCCTGGTCGCGCAGTTCCCCGCGCCCCTGGAGGAACCCCGTCCTGAAGGGTTACCCCCGCAACCCCGGTCAGCTGACGCGCGGCCGCTTCGGGGCGCGAGCCGCCGCGTGGCCGGCCACCTGGAGCCGGAGTTCGCAGGGGAGGTCCGGGAGGGCGAGGCTGGTCCGGGCGTGGGCCAGCGGGCCGGTGTGGAACTCGTCCAGCAGGGCGGCGGGGGTGCCGCCCTGCCCCAGCCGGACGGCGGCCCGGAGCAGCAGGCGCCTGCGGTTGCCCGTGAGGCGAACCCGGACCCGGGTGACTTCGGGGAGGTCCACGGTCTCGGTTTCGAGCGCGTCCTCCAGCGCGCGGCCGCGCAACCGCAGCGCCGGCCCCCGCCCCGGCGGGGTGGGCAGGGTGACCGTGCCGGGCCCGCTGCGACGCAGCTGGGCGACCAGCCACCAGAGCGCGCCGACCACGGCGAGCGAGAGCACCGTGATCACGGTCGGCCACCACCAGCCGCGCTCCGTCCAGCGGGTGCGGGAGGCGGTGCTGACCACGGGCTGGTGCGGCGAGGTGAGCGGCCACCAGCCGGCCGGGTGCAGGTGCAGCCTGCCGTACAGGCCGAAGCCGCCCGCCAGGACCAGCAGGCCGGCGCCGAGCAGCAGCACACCGCCGACGGCGAGCATGGACCGGTTGACGGTGGATCGGCTCATCGGTGCGCCTCCGGCGTTCTGCGGACCCGGACGTCGAGCCGGTTCGGGAGGGCGAGCGGGATCAGGTCGAGCTCGGCCCGCAGGCCGCGCTGGAGGCTCGCCGGGTCGGCGCTGCCCCGGATGGTGACCCTGGTCCGGTTGTGCCGGACCCGGACCTTGACGGACACCACGCCCGGGTACTCGTCGGCCCGGCGGGCGAGCAGGGCGGCCACCCCGGACCGGTCGATCGCCGCGCCCGGGCGGCCGAGCGGCAGCCAGTGCCGCAGACCCGGGGTGAAGGCGAGCAGGCAGAGCCAGAGCCCGAGCAGCACCGCGACGCCCGCGCCGAGCCGGATCCACGGGTCGTCCAGGTGCCGGGTGGCCAGCTGGTGGGCGAGGTCGGCCCGCCAGGGCTTGGCCCGCTGCCCGGTCCGGACGGCGACCACGTCGGCGAGCAGCCCGCCGGCCACCAGCAGGACGGCGGTGGAGAGCAGCACCGCGCCGACCGTCCGGGGCGAGCGGAGGCGGTGGGCCTTGACCGCCGGCTCCTCCTCCACCGACGGCCGGGCCTGGTCAACGGTCACCCGGGGTCTCCTTCGGTACCAGCCGCTCGACCACCACGGTCACCTCGGCGATCTCGGTGCCGGTCAGCGCGGTCAGCTGCTCGGCGACCGCGGCCTGGGCCAGCCGGGCCAGCGCGGCCAGGTCCGCCGGGAAGGGCAGCTCCAGTCCGAGGGTGAGCCTGGTCCCGCCGTGGTGCGGCGCGGAGACCGAGACCCGGGGCACACCGCCCGTCCCGGGCCACCCGGCCCAGGCGCCGGCCAGCGCCTCCCGGGCGGCCCGGGCGGCGATCCGGGCGAGCACCCGGTCCGCGATCCGCAGCCTGCCGCGCTCGGCGGCGGCCGCCGGGGGCCGCCCGACGGCCGCGACGGCGGACATCAGCGGCGCCGGTCGCGGTTGCGCAGCAGATCGCCCAGCTCGCTGAGCTCGATGTCGCCTTCGAGCAGCCGGCCGACCACGAATCCGACCACGCCCAGCACCCCGACCAGCAGGAAGGCGGCGAATCCGCCGAAGTAGCCGGCGAAGCCCAGGGCCATGCCCACCAGCAGGCCCGTCAGGGCGAGATTCATCCGCTACTCCTCTTCGGGTGGGCCGGTCTCGGGGGCGCCGGTCTCGGGGATGTCGGTCTCGGGGGGGTCGGTACGGGCGTTGCTACTGGACCCGTGGGCGCTGGCCCCGCGAGTCCGCTTCCTCGTCCTCGTCGATGTCCGGGTCGTCGGGCAGGTGGACGTCGTTGACGGCGATGTTGACCTCCACCACCTCCAGGCCGGTCATCCGCTCGACGGCGGTGATGATGTTCTCCCGTACCTGGGCGGCGAGCTTCGGGATGACCACGCCGTACTCGACCACCAGGGCGATGTCGATCGCGGTCTGCTTCTCCCCCACCTCGGCCTTGATCCCCCGGCCGACACTGGACTTGCCACCCGGCACCCGGTCGCGCATCGCCCCGAACGTGCGGGAGAGACCGGAGCCCAGCGCGTGGATGCCCGAGACCTCGCGGGCGGCCATCCCGGCGATCTTCTCGACCACGCCGACCGCGAGGGCCGTGCGGCCGCGTTCGGCGGTGGGTGCGGGGTCGTCGGCGCGGGACGCCCGGCGCTGGTCGTCGTGGTGCTGGTCGCTCCGGTGGGGATCGTTCTTGTGCAGGTCGGCGGGCGTCGGGGTGTCAGGCACGGTGATCTCCTGGGGTGTCCGGTCCAGCTATATCGCAAACCAGCCCAACTCTGACATTCCGCCACGGAGTCCGCGCGCCGCGCTGAGCCGGATGACCTGGCGGACGCGAGCGGGCCCGGTCCGCCTGGACCGGGCCCGCACCTACGCTTTCCTTCCGCTTTCCGCCCGCTTTCCGCCCGCTGTCCGGCAGCGGCGGCGGTCAGTCGCCGATTCCGGCGAGGTCGCGCAGCCGGCGCGCCTGCGCCGCCCGTTCGGCCGAGCGCTGCTCGTCGTACGAGCGCCCCCCGGCGCCCTGCAACAGCGCCTTGGTCTCGACCACCGCGTTGCGGGGTGCCGCGAGCAGTGCCCCGGCGAGGTCGCGCACGGCCGCCTCCAGCTCGTCGGCCGGCACCGCGAGGTTGGCCAGCCCGGTGGCCACGGCCTCCTCGGCGCCCACCCAGCGGCCGGTCACGCAAATCTCCAACGCCCTGGCATAGCCGACCAGTTCGGTGAGCGGCTTGGTGCCGGCCAGGTCGGGGACCAGACCGAGCGAGGTCTCCTTCATGGAGAACTGCACATCCTCCGCGACCACCCGGAGGTCACAGCCGAGGGCGAGCTGGAAGCCCGCGCCCACCGCGTGGCCCTGGACGGCCGCGATGGTGATCAGGTCGGGGCGGCGCCACCAGCTGAACGCCTCCTGGTAGCCGGCGATGGTGTCGTCCAGCTCCTTGTCCTCGGCGGCGGCGAGCCGCAGGAAGTTCGGCTCGCCGGGGATGCCCTCCGGGCTGAACATGGCCCGGTCCAGACCGGCCGAGAACGAGACCCCCTCGGCCCGGAGCACCACGACCCGTACCGTCCCGGGCAGTTCACGCCCGACGGCGGCGAGCGCGCGCCACATCGCCGGGGACTGGGCGTTGCGCTGCTTCGGACGGCAGAGCGTCACCGTGGCGGTCCCGCCGTCGATCTCAAGGCGGACACCGGCCTGCTCCCAGGACTGGGCGTCGGTTTCCAGGGCGGTCATTTCGGTACCTCCAGCAGAGGGGCAGTAGAGCTACTGGAGAGTAACAAAACCGCGCCGGAGCCGACAGGCCCGGCCGGTGCCGGGCGCCGCGCGGCGGGCACCGGCCACGACCGGCCGACCCGGGAAAACGACGATCGGCGGTCGGGAAATCCCGGCCGCCGATCCGTCTGGAGCTGATGGTGCTAGAAGCCTTTGATCCAAGCTGCTGACTGCCCTGCCGCCGCGCACTCTCGCGCGTCGTTGCCCGACGCGCCGTGAGGGTGGAGCACGCCGCGCGTCACGAGCAGGGACCGGTACGGGGCGACCACGACCAGGGAGGGTCTACTCGTGGGTCGGACCGCCCGCCGGTATGACGGCCTGTCAGGAACCTGCTCCCGCAGTAGCCTTGTTCTTGCCCCGCGTGGCACCGCCGCGACCTCGGAGGTTCACTCCGGACTCGCTGAGCATGCGGTGCACGAAGCCATAGGAGCGGCCGGTCTCCTCCGCGAGAGCGCGAATGCTCGCCCCGGAGTCGTATTTCTTCTTCAGATCGGCCGCGAGCTTCTCACGCGCGGCACCGGTCACCCGGCTGCCCTTTTTCAGAGTCTCGGCCACCCGTGCCTCCTCATAGCTTGCTCGGTCAGATTCCCATGATCACCCATAGCCAGCGTCCTGGCCACCCATTCGACAAGGTCGATACCGGGAAAGCGCAGTCTGCCGGTGGTGTTCGCAGCGCACAAGAGCGCTCACTCTGAGCCACGCGCCCCCGGTCCAGCGGGCCCGTCGGGACGAAAGGGCTGATCAGCACGGCCGCCCCGCCCGCAAAAGCGGGACGGGGCGGCAGTGGACCGACTTAAACGGAATCTCTGACTCTCCCATTCCCGATCTGTGCCGAGGATGAGATTTTCTACGTCGGACAGCTGATTCCGTGTCTACCTCGGAGCAGTGCCCAAGATCAGGCACGGGCTCAAGGTCAAGCTGACGGTGAGGCTCCGGACCGCACTCGGGACGGGGCCGGTGAAGGTTCCGCCGGCCACTCGGGCACGGTGGCGGAAGGACTCAGGCGAGCGAGACCAGATCCCGGTAGGCCGGGCTCCAGAGGTCCTCGACACCGTCGGGCAGCAGGATGATCCGCTCCGGCTGGAGGGCCTCGACCGCGCCCTCGTCGTGGGTGACCAGGACGACGGCGCCGCTGAAGGAGTGCAGCGCGCCGAGGATCTCCTCGCGGCTGGCCGGGTCGAGGTTGTTGGTCGGCTCGTCGAGCAGCAGCACGTTGGCGCTGGAGACCACCAGCGAGGCCAGCGCGAGACGGGTCTTCTCACCACCGGAGAGCACCCCGGCCGGCTTGTCGACGTCGTCGCCGGAGAACAGGAAGGACCCGAGGATCTTCCGGATCTGCACCAGGTCCGTGTCGGGCGCGGCGGAGCGCATGTTCTCCAGCACGCTGCGCTCGGGGTCGAGCGTCTCGTGCTCCTGGGCGTAGTAGCCGATCTTCAGGCCGTGGCCGGGGATGATCTCGCCGGTGTCCGGCTGCTCCACACCCGCGAGCATCCGCAGCAGAGTGGTCTTGCCCGCACCGTTGAGCCCGAGGATGACCACCCGCGAGCCACGGTCGATCGCCAGGCCCACGTCGGTGAAGATCTCCAGCGAACCGTACGACTTCGACAGGCCCTCGGCCATCAGCGGCGTCTTGCCGCACGGCGCCGGGTCCGGGAAGCGCAGCTTGGCGACCTTGTCGGAGACCCGGACCTGGTCCAGGCCCGCCAGCAGCTTCTCGGCGCGGCGGGCCATGTTCTGGGCGGCGACGGTCTTGGTCGCCTTGGCGCGCATCTTGTCGGCCTGCGAGTTGAGGGTCGCGGCCTTCTTCTCCGCGTTGGCGCGCTCGCGCTTGCGGCGCTTCTCGTCGTCCTCGCGCTGCTGCTTGTACTGCTTCCAGCCCATGTTGTAGATGTCGATGGCCGAGCGGTTGGCGTCCAGGTAGAACACCTTGTTGACGACGGTCTCGACCAGCTCGACATCGTGGGAGATCACGATGAAGCCGCCCTTGTACGTCTTCAGGAAGTCCCGCAGCCAGGCGATCGAGTCGGCGTCGAGGTGGTTGGTCGGCTCGTCGAGCAGCAGGATGTCGGCATCCGAGAAGAGGATCCGGGCCAGCTCGACCCGGCGGCGCTGACCACCGGAGAGGGTGTGCAGCTCCTGGCCGAGAATGCGGTCCGGCAGCCCGAGGGCGGCGGCGATGGTGGCGGCCTCGGCCTCGGCGGCGTACCCGCCCTTGGTGAGGAACTCGGTCTCCAGGGTGGAGTACTTCTTCATCGCCTTGTCACGGGTCGCACCCGTGCCGTTGGCCATCCGGGCCTCGTTCTCGCGCATCTTGCGCAGGACGGTGTCCAGGCCACGCGCGGACAGGATGCGGTCGCGGGCCAGCACGTCGAGGTCGCCGGTACGGGGGTCCTGCGGGAGGTAGCCGACCTCGCCCGAGTTGGTGACCGTGCCACCCGCGGGCAGGCCCTCCCCCGCGAGGACCTTGGTCAGGGTGGTCTTGCCGGCGCCGTTGCGGCCGACCAGACCGATCCGGTCACCCGGGGTGATCCGGAAGCTGGCGTTCTCGATCAGGATGCGAGCGCCGGCGCGCAGCTCCAGGGCATTGACGGAAATCATGGCTGGGGAGAACTCCTGGGAAGTAGGCGGGACGCCTGGACATGGCACAGGGCCCGGGCAGCATGGGAGGGGGGCAACGCTCGGGGCCGGCGGGCTACGAAGGGCCTCGCCGCGTGCCGCTAATGCCCGGAGTAATCAGCCATACGGGCCAGTCTACCGGGACCCCTGGATTAGCTGCGCAGCGGAACAGCTGTGCAGCGGATCAGCTGTGCAGCTCGCCCGCCGGGAACGAACCCAGGGGCGCGGGGAACTGCGCGAGGCGGAAGGTACGGCGCCGTCACTCCCGTTTCGCGCAGTTCCCCGCGCCCCTGGGTGGGCCCAGCCTGAGCAGGTGCACAGGCGCGGGAGCGTCACTCCCGTTTCGCGCAGTTCCCCGCGCCCCTGGGTGGGCCCTACCTGAGCAGGTGCACGGGTGCGGGAGCGCTGCTCCCGGTTTCGCCCCGACCGGAGGTCAGGTCGCGGGGCAGTCCGTGCCCGGCTTGAGGGCGGCGAAGGGGACGGTCGGGCCGCCGCAGGCGGGTTCCGGGGCGCCCTTGCGGGTGTCGAAGATCCGGTGGCCGACGATCGGGCCGTCGTCGATGGAGACCCGGTGGCCGTCCAGGCGCTGGAGCAGGACCTGCGGGCCGGCGTTGAGCTGCCAGCCCTGGCCGTCCAGCCGGATGCCGGTGATGCCGCCGGGCAGCGGGTGGCCGCTGCCGTTGGTGCCGCCGCAGATGCGCGGCACCATGACCGCGTCGTCGGTGTGGACGGCCCGCAGCGGGTCGTACGAGCAGCCGCCGAGCGGGCGGGAGTTGAACCGCAGGTCGCCGTCGCGGTCGCGGAAGACCATCAGCAGCGCCGGGGTGACCACGGCGACTCCTGGCTCGTTCTCGATCACCGGCTGGAGTGCGGCGGTGGCCCGCTGCACGGCGATCTGGCGGCGTTCCACGTCCGTGCGGGTGGCCGCGCCGGGGTCGCCCTCGCCGCTCAGCCACTCGCTGAGGCCGGGTACGGCCCGGTGCCAGCGGACCTCGTGGTCGCTGGTGCGGACGGAGGTGACCATGCCGTCGTCCCAGACGACCACGGCGCTGTCGCCGGCCATCGCCAGGTACAACGCGGTCGCGCCCTCGCGACGGTAGGACCAGAGCGGGCTGCCGGAGGTCCGGTCGTAGGCCTCCAGGCCGGGGCCGACCTTGAGCTCCAGCTGGCCGGTGTTCAGCGACTGGGCGCTGACCGGGCTGGCGTCGGCGCCGCCGGGCTCCGCCATCCGGTCACCGAACGGGACGGGGCGGTTGGCATGCGCGGCGGCACCGGCTCCGAGCACCAGCACCGCGGCCAGGGCAGGGAGCACGGATCGGCGGGTGAGGGCACGCAGCGGCTTCCAGGACACTGGCGGAGCGTACCTTCCGTTCGAGCGCTCCGTCTTCCGGACACGGTCGGACGGCCGTCCGGGTCGCCGCGCCGCCTGGACGCCGGACCCCGGCCCCACCTGCGGTTCTGGCCGGTCCGCGGCCCTCGCGGCGGCCGGGCGGACTGTTACAGAGGTGGTACGGGAGACCGGTTCGGGGCCGTGCGCAAGCCGGAGATGCCGTTCGCTGGTACGACCTGCCACTTTTGAGTGACATAAGGCTTTTCTGACGGTCCGTTGGCTTACCGTCCTGCTTGTGGGCTTTTCCGGGCCCTCACCGGTGCGAGGCCCGAGGAGAGACCCCATGCGATTGGCCCGCCTCACGCTGGCCGCCGCCGCGCTGCTGCTGGTGACCACGGTGACCGTCCCGTCCGGCACCCCGTCGGACCAGGCCGAGCGGCATGCGGCGCTCTCCTCGGACACCGTCCAGCCCCGTGGCGCCGCGCCCCGGCCCGCCGTCCAGCGGACCCGGCACGAGACGCCCTTCGGGGCGTTCGTCGGGTCCTGGGACAACTACATCCCGAACATCCGGCGGATGGCGCAGTGGCTGAACGGCGCGAACATGCAGGTCGGACACACCTACCTGGCCGGGAACGGCTGGGCGGACGTCGAGGGCGACCCGGTGGTGCTCGGGCTCTGGTCGCAGTGGAGGCTGGCCGACCCGTCCCGCAAGCTCGTGCTCGGCGTACCGATGCTGGTGCCCAACGAGGGCAACCTGCCGGACGGCGAGGTGGCCAAGCTGCTGGCCCGGGGCAACCGGGGCGAGTTCGACCTGCACTTCCTCAAGCTGGCCCGGAAGCTGGTCGCGTTCGGCGGCGGCGACACCGTCCTCACCCTCGGCTGGGAGATGAACGGCATCACGTACAGCAGCCGGTGCCGGCCCGACCCGGCGGCCTGGAAGGCGTACTGGCGGCGGATCGTGACGGTGATGCGGTCCGTCCCCGGCCAGCACTTCCGCTTCGACTTCGACCCCACCCGGGGCCTGGACGCCATCCCGTGGACGCGCTGCTACCCCGGCGACGACGTGGTGGACATCATCGGGATGGACAGCTACGACCAGCCGGCCGGCGGCACCTTCGACGAGTACGTCTCCGAGCCGTACGGGCTGCAGGACCAGGTCGAGTTCGCCGCCAAGCGCGGGAAGCAGGTCTCCTACCCGGAGTGGGGCCTGTTCGACAACGGCGACAACCCCGAGTTCGTGCGGCGGATGGTGGACTGGATGCGGACCCACGACACCGCCTACCAGACCGTCACCGACTACTGCCCGCACGGCTTCTGGGAGTGCGACCGGAACCCGCGCTCCAGCGCCGTCTTCAAGCAGCTGATGTCCGGCTCCAAAGGTGAGCCGAGCCCATGGAGCGTGCCGTGGAGCCCGCCGTGGGGGTCAGCTCCGGCTCCGGGCCACTAGCGCCTCCTTGAGGCGGGGCAGGCGGGTGCGCAGTACGTGCACCACCGCCTGCCTGGCCCGGACCCGGCAGGCCCGGACGACGGCGGCGGGGGCGGCCCGGCCCGGGCCCAGCACCAGGCGCTGGTTGGGGAGCTGGTCCGGGCGCCAGCGCTGCTTGTACGGCTCCTGGCCGCGCAGCAGGCTCAGCACCGGGATGCCGGCCTCCCGCACCTCGTCCAGCGCGACGCCGAACAGCAGGCCCGCGATGTCGAGGCGCTCGCGCAGCGCGGGGTGCGCGCCGTACATGTACAGGCCGCCGAAGGACGGGCAGAGCAGCAGCAGGTTGACGGCCACCGGCTCGCCGTCCAGCCAGTAGCGGTGCACGGCGGCCCGGCCGGTGGCCACCAGGCCGGTGGTGGACTCGGTGAGGTGGGCGGCGAAGCGCTCGGTGCGGTGCTCGGCGGTCGCACCGCGTACCTGCCACTGCAGGAAGTGCAGCCGGAGCAGTTCCTCGACCGCCGCCGGCACCTCCGCCGGGGTGGCGGTACGGACCTCGACCCCGGCCTCGGCGATCTTGCGCTGCTTGACCCGGCTGCGCTGGGCGGTCTTGCCCGGCAGGCGCTTGAGCAGCTCGTCCATCGGCACGGCGGGGAGGTACTGGCAGAGCGAGTCGGTGAACCGGTACCGGCGGCCGCGCCAGTGCTGGAAGAGCCGCTGGGCCGCCGCCTCCGGATGCACCTCGCGCAGGTCCAGGCTGTGCCAGGGGCGGCGCAGCGGGAGGGCTGCGGCGAGTTCGGCGGCGGCGCGGTCGGCGCAGGCGTCGTCGAGCAGGACGTCGGTGAAGTCGACCAGGCCGGCGCCGAGGTTGGTCAGGCCGCCGAACCGGCCGCGCCGCTGGAGGGCGGCGCCGCCGACCAGCCGGCCGTCCCGGCGGACCAGTACCAGCACCAGCGCGCCCGGGCGGCCGTAGTGCCGCCACCAGGAGCGGAGCCAGGCGGCGGCCTGGAAGGAGGTCGCGGTGGCGCAGCGGGCCGCGAGGTCGTCCCACTCGGCCGCGAGGGTGTCCAGCGCGTCGTCCGCGCGGTGGACCTCGGTGGTCCACCCGGAGGCTGCCGCCTGGGACGGGAGCCCGACGACGGAGTCGGTCCGTTCTTCGGTGGTCATCGTCGCTTCCCGGCTTCCTGCGGTTGCCCGGCGGCTGCGGGGTCCTTCGCGGCGGCGGGCCCGGCCGGCTCCTTGACGGGCTCCCCGGCGGGCTCCTCGGCGCGGGGACGCGGCGGTGCCGGGGCGTCCGGCTCGGCGGCGGGCCCGGTCTCCGGGGCGACGGCGGGCTCGGACGCGGGGCCGGACGCGGGCGCGCCGGGACGGCGGCGGGTCATCATCACCAGTGCGCCGATCAGCACCCCGGCCGCGCCGCCGACCGCCGTGTCCAGCTTCGCGGACGGCGAGGTCGGGGCGTCCGGCTCGGCGGCGGCGGCCAGCGGGACGAGCTTGACGCCGGTCTCCTTGCTGCTGGTGTTGGCGAACGCGATCAGCGACTTGGCGACCGCGTCGGCGGCCTGCACGGCGGACTCCGGGGTCCGGCCGGTGCCGGTCAGGTCGATCACCGGCGCGTCCGGCGAGGTGGTGCCGCTGACCAGCCCGGCCATCGCGGCGACCGACCGGCCGGTCTCGGCCGCGGCGGCGGTCAGCACCTGCGGCTGGCCGGCCAGCCGCCCGTACGCCTGGGCGAAGTTGACGGCGGTGGAGCCCTCCCCGGGGTTCTGCGGGACGACCACCACATAGGAGTTGGCGGCGTAGCTGGGGTGGGAGACGACGGCGTAGCCGGCCCCCGCCACCGCCCCCAGCGGGACGGCGAGCGCCACCGGCCACCAGAGACGGGTCAGGGCGCGCGCACTCCGGCGCAGTTCGGGCATCGGGAGCTCCGTAGGGGTGTCAGGGGTGTGGTGGGTCAGGACCGCGCGGTGGCGGGCAGCCGGCCGGCGGCTGCGGAGGGCGGGCCGAGCCGGTCGTAGAGCAGGCCCAGCTCGGCGGCGATCCGGGCGATGTCGTAGTGCGCGACGGCGGGCGGCTGGGGAAGCGGGTCGCCCCGGCCGAAGGCCGGGTGGGGGACGCTGCGGCGGCTCCGCAGATCGCTGAGCGCCGCGGTGTAGGAGGCGGGGTCGGACGGCACCCGGAGCGCCCCGGGGGCGGCCTCGGGCGCGAGCTCGGCCAGCGCCGGGCAGGCGCTGTACCGGACGGGCAGCCCGGCGGCGAGGCCCTCCAGGACGGTCAGGCCGAAGGTCTCCTCGGTCGAGGGGGCCGCCAGCACGTCCATCGCGGTGAGGAGTTCGGGCACGTCGTCGCGCTCCCCCACGCACCGCAGCCGGGCCCGGACGCCGAGCCGCTCGGCCCGGCGGACCAGCGCGTCCAGCTCCGGGCCCGCCCCGACCAGCAGCAGCCAGGGCTCGCGCAGCGCGGGGTGTCCGGCGGCCGGTGCGGTCAGCTCCGCGAGCGCGTCGACCAGCACCTCGAACCGCTTCCCCGGGACGAGCCGCCCGACCGCCCCGACCACCCAGGCCTGCTGGGGCAGGCCCAGCTCGGCCCGGACGGTCTGCCGCAGCGCCGCCCGGGAGGCGGTCGGCAGGCTGTAGCGGGCGGCCTCGATGCCGTTCGGGAGCAGGTGCACCCGGCCCGGCGGCACGCCCCAGTCGGCGAGCGTGCCCGCCACCTGGCCGGAGACCGCGACGGTGGTGCGGCCGAGCCGCTCGGCGGCCAGGTAGAGCGCCTTGACGCCCGGGGTGACGGCCCGGCCCTCGATCACACCCGGGTGCAGCGAGTGCTCGGTCGACACCACCGTGCGGACGCCGCCGAGCCGGGCCGCCAGGCGGCCGTACAGACCGGCCCGGTAGAGGTGGGTGTGGACCAGGTCGTAACCGCCGGCGCGGACCAGCCGGGTCAGCCGGGGCAGCACGCCGAGGTCGCGGTTGCCGCGCATCCGCAGGTCGTGCACGGCGACGCCGTCGGCCCGGAGCGCGGTCGCGACCGCCCCCGGGTTGGTGAGCGTCGCCACCTCGCAGTGGTGCCGCTCCGGCAGGTACCGCAGCATCAGCTGGAGCTGCCGCTCGGCGCCGCCGGCGGCGAGCCCGGTGATGACGTGCAGGATCCTCATCGCGTACCCCGCCTCATTCCGTACCCCGGCCCGTCGCCGGCTCCGGCTCGTCGTCCGTACCCCGGCCCGTGGCTCGCCCCGGCCCGGCGGGCGCCCCGCTCATCGCGGACTCCTCGGCGGCCGGACCACGCCGATCCGCCGCAGGCCGGTGACCAGGTCGCGGATCCGGTGCCGCCCGCGCTTGGCGCGCAGCCGCAGGGCGCCGTCGCGGTCGCCGACGTAGCAGCGGGGCAGCGCGAAGCGGCCGGTCAGCTCGCTGTGGCCGATCGCGCAGGCGTACTCGTACCCGGCGTCGCGGACGGCCAGGGCGGCGGGCAGGTCGACCGCACCGTACGGGTAGCAGAAGCCCGTCACCGGGCCGCCGACCAGCTCCTCCAGGGCCCGGCGGCTCTCCCTGGTCTGGACGGCGAGCGCCTGGGCGGACAGGCCGGGCAGTGCCTGGTGGCCGAGACCGTGCGAGCCGATCTCCCATCCCGCGTCGGCGAGTTCGGGCACCTGGTCGACGGTCAGGAGCTGCTTGCGCGGGCCCTTGACGTCCCAGCCGTTGTCGCTGCCGAGCAGGTCGGGCACGACGTAGGCGGTGGCCGTGAAGCCGTACCGGCGCAGCACCGGGACGGCGTGCCGGGCGAAGTCGGCGTACCCGTCGTCGAAGGTCAGGCCGACCATCCGGCCGGCCCGGCCCTCGGCGCGGGCCCGCAGCAGCTCGCGGGTGCTGACGCCGCGCCGGCCGGTGCGGTACAGCCAGTGCATCTGGGCGGCGAAGCGGTCCGGACTGACGGTGAGCAGGTACGGATCCTCTTCCTCGTCGGCCACCGAGTGGTACATCAGGATCCAGGGCGCGGCCCTGCCCGCTGTCGCCTGGGCCGGGAGGTGCAGATCCTGGGCTGGTTCAACGTCCATCGGGCAGCTTCCCTTCAGCGGCCGGGGGAGACGGATAGACGGCTCGGACGAGTGCGAGGACGGGCCCGCGCACCTCGCCCGCTCCGAACACGGTGCCGAGGGCGGCGAAGACGAGCAGCACGCACGCGCCCCCGGTCACCGTGGAGAGCAGTGGGTTGGCGGTCAGCCGGCCGGCCGGCGCGCCCAGCAGGGCGGCGCCGACGGCGGCGGCCAGCAGCCGGGCCTGGCCGCCGAGGACCTTCGGCAGCCGCAGCGCGATGCCGCGCAGCAGCAGGCCGCGCAGCAGCAGCGCGGCGGCGGCGGTGATCCCGGCGGCGTTGCCGGCCGCGAGGCCGAGCGCGCCGAACCTGGGCGTGGCGGCCAGGCTCACCGCCACGGTGACCACCAGGCCGGCCGCCATCGCGGCGACGGGGTACCAGTCCAGCAGCGCGCCCCGGCCGCCCGCCGCCGGGCGCGGCGGGCCGGCCGGCCCGCCGCCCCCGGGAAGCACCTCCGCCGCCCGCCGGACGACCGGGCGGACGGAGAAGAACGGGCGGACCATCACGCCGATCAGCGCCTGGGCGGGCAGCCCGAAGCTGTAGACCCGGATCACCGCGGCCGTCGCGGCGGTGTCCGCCGGGCCGAACGCGCCGCGCTCGAAGAGCAGCGAGACCATCGACGGCGCGCAGGCCATCAGGAAGGCGGTGCCGACCAGCACCAGCGCGGCGGCCTGGCCGAGGTCCTTCTCCACCCGGTCCCGGGCCGCCGCGAGATCGCCCGCGGCGAGCGCGCGGGCCACCAGCGGGAAGGTCACCGTGCAGATCAGGATGGCGGCCGTCATGGCCAGCTGGGAGACCTTGGCGGCGTAGTTGAGGTGCGAGATGGTGCCGGGCGGCAGGCCGGAGCCCAGGTAGCGCTCGATGAAGACCTGCGCCTGCCGGGTGAGGGTGAAGGCCGCCACCGGCAGTATCGCCAGCGGGATCAGCACCAGGCCCTGCCCGGCCGCGCCGCGCCGGGCCCGGCGGCGGCGGCGCCCCGGGCGGAGGCTGCGGACGAACGGGCCGATCAGCACCCCGGCCATCAGCAGGCTGCCGAGCGCGACGCCGACGGCGGCGGAGGTGACGCCGAGGAGGCCGTGGCCGGTCAGCAGCACGGCCAGGATCCCGAGGTTGTACGCCACGTAGATGCCGGCCGGGGCGGTGAAGCGGTGGTGGGCGCGGAGCGCGGAGCCCAGGTACCCGGCGACGCCGAACGGGAGGACGGTGAGCGCGGTGACCCGGGTGCAGGTGACGGCCAGCCCGGGGTCGGCGAGCCCGGGGGCGAGCAGCTCGACCAGCTGGGGGGCGCCGAGGGCGGTGGCCGCCGCCAGGGCGCACAGCGCGAGCAGCAGCCAGGGCAGTGTCGCCCGGACCAACTGCCTCACCGGATCAGGCCCTTGGGGGCGCTCCTCGCGCAGGACCAGGGCCAGGCTGAAGGCCGGGACCATCAGGAAGGCCATCGCGTCCTCGATCAGCAGCGGCGCGGCCGTCTCGGGCACCGTCCAGGCGACCAGGAAGGCGTCGGTGCCCTGGCTGGCGCCGAAGTACCGGGCCAGCAGCAGGTCGCGGAGCAGCCCGAGCGCCGAACCCGCCGCGCTGAGCAGGGCGGTGACCCCGAACGCCTTGGCCAGGAAACTCCGGCGCCCGGGCTCCTCCGGCCCGGACGGATCGGCGGGGCCGGCGGGCGCCGTGGGCTCGGACGGCTGTACCGGGAGCACCGGGCGGACCCCCGGCGGCAGCGGCGGGGCCACCGCGCTCGGCTGTTCGGTCGTCATGCCGCTGGTACTCCCACGGGGTTCGGGCCGGGCAGCGCCGACCGGGCGGCCAGGCCGAGCACCACGGAGGTCAGCACCGTGGTCGTCCCGCCGATGTCGCCGTACAGGAAGTCGACCAGCACCCAGGTGAGCAGCGCGAGCGCGGCCAGGCCCGGGCCCTTCGCCCGCCTCAGGCAGCCGGTCAGCAGGGTGAGGAACAGCGCGAGGTAGGCGACCGCGCCGGTCAGGCCCTGCTCGCTGAGCACCAGGAAGTACATGTTGTGCGGCGAGAGCAGCGGCTCGCGTTCGAAGCCGATGCTGGAGTCGGCCGCGTCGCTGCCGGAGGACAGCCGGAGCGGGGCGTGGCTGTCGCGCAGCTGCTGGAAGGCCTTCGGCCCGGCGCCGGTGACCGGGTGGTCCTGCCAGATCCGCTGGGCGGTGGCCCACAGGTCGTACCGGTCGCTGACCGAGTGGTCGGGCGCCGCCTCGACCGAGCCGATGCTGCTGAGCCGGTCGGTGACGCCGGAGGCGCCCAGACCGAACCCGCCGAGCAGGACCACGGCGGCGGCGGTCGCGAGGGCGGCGCTGCGGACGGCGAGCCGGGCGTCGGCCCGCAGCCCGAGCACGGTGACGGCGGCACCGCAGGCGATCCAGCTGCCCCGGCTGAACGAGACGGCGAGCGGGAAGGCCAGGAAGGCCGCCACCGCGTACATCGCCACCCGCAGCCGTCGGCTGCCGCCCGGGCCGCGCTCGCCGAGAGCGAGGGCCAGGGCGGCGAGCAGCCCGAAGCTGACCACCGTGGACATCCCCATGATGTCCAGCGCGCCGAAGGTGCCGACCGCGCGGATCGGCTGGCCGGTGTAGGAGGCGCCCGTCCGGGTCAGGTACTGGTCGGCGCCGAGCACGCCCTGGATCAGCGCGGCGGCGACGAAGGAGCCGAGCACCAGCCGCTGGTCGAGGCGGTCGCGCAGCGAGCAGAGCACCGCGGCGGGGACCAGGACGAAGACCTGGCTGAGCCGGACGAAGCCGGTGAGGCTGGTGGCCGGGTCGATCGAGCCGACGGTGGCGGCGGCCGCGGCCAGCACCACCCCGCCGAACAGCAGGCAGGCCGTCCGGCTCAGCAGCGGGGTCCGGCCGCGCAGCAGGTCGAGCAGGGTGACCGCGACCAGGGCGAGCGAGGCCAGGTCGGCGGCGGTGACGTGGACGGCGGCCGCGACGTCCTTCTCGCCGGTCGGCACGCAGACCAGCAGCACGGTCGCGGCCGCCAGCAGGCTGGGGCGCTTCAGCAGGACGGCGGCGGCACGGCGTATGGCCGCCCGGGCGGCGGACCCGCCGGCGGCGGCGGGTGCGGCCGCCGGGCCGGGGCGGGCCGGGTACGGCCGGACCGGTGCCGTTGCCGGTTCCGGGGAGGGGGGCGAGGCGGGCAGGGCGAGGGCCATGGGGGGGCTCAGCTCCCGTCCGGGTGGAGCATCAGCACGGCGGTGCGGAGCAGCAGTTTGACGTCCTGCCAGAGGCTCCAGCTCTCGATGTACCGGTTGTCGAAGCGGGCCCGGTCCTCGATCGAGGTGTCCCCGCGCAGGCCGTTGACCTGGGCCAGACCGGTGAGGCCGACCGGGACGCGGTGGCGGTCGGCGTACTCGGGGTAGGCCTGGCCGAACCGCATCACGAAGTACGGGCGCTCGGGGCGCGGGCCGACCAGGCTCATGTCGCCGCACAGGACGTTCCAGAGCTGCGGCAGCTCGTCCAGCGAGCTGCGGCGCAGCAGGCGGCCGACCGCGCCCATCCGGTGGTCCTGGGAGATGTTCCAGCGGGTGGCGGACTCGTGCTCGTTGCTGGGGCGCAGGGTGCGGAACTTGAGGACGGTGAAAACCTTGCCGTCCAGGCCGGTGCGCTGCTGCCGGAAGAGCACGCCGGGGCCGGTGTCGAAGCGGACGGCGAGCGCGCAGAGGGCGAGGACGGGGGCGAGCGCGAGCAGGCCCGTCCCGGCCGCCGCGATGTCCAGCGCGCGCTTGGCGGCCCAGCCGTAGCGGCGGGTGGCCGGGCGGCCGAGCGGGACGCAGGGGAAGCCCCAGAGGTGGTCGCGGGCCGGGCCGCCGACCGAGCCGTACTCGCGCAGGGCCGGGACGAGCCAGACCTGGCAGCCGAGCCGGGTGGCCTCACGCAGCGCGGCGGCCGTCTCGGTCTCGTCGGCGGCGCCCTCGGTGGCGACGACGTGGTGCACCCGGTGGCGCCGGATCTCGCGTTCGAGCACCTCCGGGCCGCCGAGCACGGGCAGCTTGGCGTCGGCGGCGAGCAGGACGGGATCCGGGTCGACGTAGCCGACCGGGCGCATCCCGTACTCCCGGCGCTCCGTGAGGACGGCCGCCACCCGCTGGCCGAGCTGGCCCGCGCCGAGGACCAGGACGGGGCTCGGGCGGCGTCGGCGGGCCTGCCGCAGGCGGTGGTAGATCAGGGCCCGGCCGCAGGAGGCCAGCAGCAGGAAGAGGGCCAGCCGGGCGGCGAGTTGGAGCGGGGTGGCGGGGCCGAAGTCCGGCCACCCCGGCAGACAGCCGGCCAGGGTGATCGCGAAGGCGGTCGCGACGGCGGCCCTGGCGGCGAGGGCGGGGATCTCGTCCAGGGCGGAGAGGGTGAGCCGGCTGCGGTAGAGGCCGCCCGCGAGGTTGAGCGGCAGCAGCAGCGGGAGTACGGCGCCGACCGCGAGCACGGAGTGCGGATGGCCCCCGGCGGCGAGCGAGGTCAGGGTGGTGGCGCCGAGGACCGCGAGGGAGTCGACCGTGACCAGACCGGTCGGCAGGACGGCCCGTGATCGGAACGCCCTGCGGTGCCTTCCGATCGGCGGGGCCGAGCGCGCCTGGCCCGCCGTGGCCGGGCGGTCGAGGAGCTCGGTGGCGATCCGCCGGGTGGACGGCAGGGGGCGGCCCGGCCGTGGCACACTCTCGTGGTCGATGGTCATCAGCGCGCGAACTCCCCTGCTGTGTACCCGCGATGACGGAACGTCCGGAGCCGGGCTGGGACCGGTGCGGCCATCCCGGCCCGGCGGATGCGGTCCAGGTAGCACCTGCTGCCGTGGATGGCGTTCGGGCCCTTCCCGGATGCCCCCACACGGGGCCGACAGCCAGAAATAGCGACGAAGCAGGCAAAATCAGACAATACCGAACGCTGGCTTGATTTCAGGAAGTTGACTTGCCATTTCATTCCACCCGCCCATTAATCAGACTTTTGGACTTGAGGTCCTCGGTCGTCCGGTCCAGGTGCGAATACAGCAGCACCTTCGCGGCGAGCATTCACGGTCTGAGAAACGATCAGGGCCGCCGGGGGACACGGGCGGCGCGGCGCGCCGATCGCGGGGCCGGGGCCCCGGGGACGGGACCTGCGGGGGAATCACCCGGCGGATCGGCGGGAGGACCCGCGGGCCGATCCACGGGCCGATCGGCATCGGGATTCATTCGGGGATTCGCAAGAAAGTTCGTTCGCAGAACAGTTCGATAGAGCGCGTCCACCTGTGCGACCGCACCGCGCACGTCGTGCCGCTCGACGACGTGCGCGCGGGCGAGCGCACCACGACGTTCGCACTCGATCGGATCCGACAGCACCTCGATCAGCCTGCGGGCGAGTTCGGACGGATTCTCGCGCTCCACCAGACACGCCCGCGCCTGCCCCGGCGGCAGGCATTCGCGGGCCCCCGGCACGTCCGAGAGCAGCACCGGCCGAGCCGTCGCCATCGCCTCCAGCGGCGCCAGCGCCATGCCCTCCCAGCGGGACGGCAGCACCACCAGGTCGGCCGCCGCCAGCCAGGGCCGAGGATCCGCGACGTCGCCCGCCAGCCGCACCCGGGCGGGCTCCGGCAGATCCCGCACCTGATCGGCGAGCCGGGTGGCGTCCGGACCGTCGCCGACCAGCGCCAGGCGCGCGGCGGGCAGCCGTTCGGCCACCTCGGGCCAGGCCGTGAGCAGCACGTCCTGGCCCTTCTGCCGGCAGAGCCGCCCGACGCAGACGGCGAGCGGGACGTCCAGCTCCAGCCCCAGCGACATCCGGGCGGCCCGGCGGGCGGCCGAGTCGGCGGGGGCGTGGTGCCGGACGTCCACACCGTTGGGGATCACCCGCCAGTCGGCCGCGAGCCCGGCCGCGACACCGTCCAGCCGCTCCTGCTCGCTGACGCAGAGCACCGACCGGGCCCACCGGGTCGCGTACCGCTCCCACCGCAGGGTGGCCGCGGCGAGCGGGCCCTCGACGGCGGCGAAGGACCAGGCGTGCGGCTGGAAGACGGTCGGCACCGAGCCCCTGGCCGCGAGGCGGCCCGCCAGGCCGGCCTTCGCGCTGTGCAGGTGCAGCACGTCGGGCGCGGCCGCGCGGATGATCCGCCGCAGCCGCCACGCCTCGGCCGCCGTCGAGGGGCCGGGCGAGCGCGCGGCCGGCCAGTCCAGCACCAGCGCCCCCGCGGCAGCGGCCTCGGCGGCCAGCCGGCCGCCCTGCGGGCAGGCGACCAGCACCCGGCAGCCCGCCTCACGCTGACCCCGGACGAGGTCCACCACGACGCGGGCGACACCACCGTCGACGGGCTGGGAGATATGAAGGATCGTCAAGTGCACGGACGCGAGCCTAGGTCGGCCCACCCCGACACCCCGGCCCTGTCACCCGTCCCGCCGACCAGGTCCACCCGTACGGCCCGTTCCCCCGCACACCCGTTCCCACCCGCCACTCACCCGTTCCCCCCGGGGGCCGCAGTACGGGCGGCGGCCCTCAGGGGCGCGGGGAACTGCGCGACCAGGCACCCCCGAAGGTGCACGGTTGCGCGAACACCCCCCGCCCCCTGCTCCGGTTGCCCTGAGCTGCACACCCCCACCCGCGGAAGGCGCTACGCCACCTCGTCCGCAAGGCGGGCGAGAACCGCATCGTGGATCCGGTTCAGCCCCTTCGGCGCGAAGGTCCGCTCGAAGAAGCCGCCGATACCGGTCGCGCCCTGCCAGGTCGTCTCGATGACCACCTTGGCCTGGCCGGCGCCGGCCTCGCTCACCGTCCAGGTGATCACCATGCTGGAGTTGGCGTCCGTCTCGACCAGCTTGCGCGGGCCCGGCTCGGTGACGGTGAAGAGGCAGTCCCGCACGCGCTTCTCGGTGGCCTGGAGCTTCCAGTGCACCTGGGTGCCCGCGCCGGTGCCGCCGGCCTTGACCTCGTACCCGCTGTACTGGGCGGGCAGCAGCTTGGGCCGGGTCACCGCGTAGTCGGCCAGCGCCTCGTAGACCCGCTCCGGGGATGCCTGGTAGACCCGCTCGGTGGTGGCGTTGACCTGTCCCATGACTGACTCTCCTCGAACTGCGACGGTACGGCTGCGCGCCAAGCCAACCACCGCCGTACCCCGGTTCCAAACCGGGGCCCGGGTTAGGGTGGCCGGTGTGCTTACCGAGGTGACTGCGCTCCGTTATCTGGACCCGCTGCGGGCCGGCGGCTCCGTGCCCGGCATCGTGGAGACCGACGACCTGGGCACGTACGTGGTCAAGTTCACCGGTGCCGCGCAGGGCCACAAGGCGCTGGTCGCCGAGGTGGTGGTCGGGGAGCTGGCGCGGCGGCTCGGGCTGCGGGTGCCCGAGCTGGTGCTGGTCGACTTCGATCCGGCGGTCGCCGCCGACGAGCCCGACCCCGAGATCCAGGACATCCTCAAGGCCAGTCCGGGGGTCAACCTCGGGATGGACTACCTGCCGGGCGCGCGCGACTTCGAACGCGGGATGCTGGAGGTCGACCCGGTCGAGGCCGGCCGGGTGGTCTGGCTGGACGCGCTGACCGGGAACGTCGACCGCAGCTGCCGCAACCCGAACCTGATGGTCTGGCACGGCACGCTCTGGCTGATCGACAACGGCGCCGGGCTGGTCTTCCACCACCGCTGGTCCGGCGCCGCCGCCTCGCTGCTCAAGCCGTACGACCTGAGCGACCACGCGCTCGGCGTCTACCGCCCCGACGTCCGGGCCGCCGACGCCGCGCTCGCCCCGCTGGTGACGGCGGAGCTGCTGCGCGAGGTGCTGGCCCTGGTGCCCGACGAGTGGCTGGCCGACGAGCCGGGCTTCGCCGGCGTCGGCGAACTGCGCGAGGCGTACGTCCGGCACCTGTCCGCGCGCGCGGCGGGGTCCGCCGCCTGGCTGCCGGACGGCTTCGCCTCGCCCGAGCAGCTGCGGGAGGCCGCCGCCAAGCGGGCGGCGGCGACCCGCGCGGGCCGCCCGGCCTGGCTCCAGCAGGTTCCGGACCTGCACGGGAAGCCGGCCGTGGAGTCGGACTGGAGCAGCCACCTGGGCTGAGTGCGCCCGGGTTCAGTAGCGCCGGCGGGTGGCCGCGACGACCTCCTCCGGGGTGCGCCCGGCGAACAGCTCGACCTCGGCCCGCCGGACGGCGAGGACCGCCGCGAAGAGCTGCGCCCCGAGGGCCTCCCGCAGCAGGACGGACTTCTCGTACACGTCGAGCGCCTCCGCCAGGTCGGCCGGCAGCCGCTCCGCCGCTCCCGGCGCCGACGGGTCGCCGGCCACTTCGGGGGGCAGCGGGTCGCCGGTGTCGAGGCCGGCGAGCCCGGCGGCGAGCACCGCGCCGACCATGAGGTAGGGGTTCGCAGCGGCGTCGAAGCACTTGATCTCGGCGTTGGCCTGGGCGCCGGTCGAGCCGGTGATCAGGCGCAGCGCGGCCTCCCGGTTCTCCAGCCCCCAGCACCGGTACGCCCCGGCCCACCGCGAGGGCACCAGCCGCAGGTAGCTGGCCACGCTCGGCGCACCGAGCGCGAGCAGGGCCGGGAGCTGGGCGAGCACGCCCGCCAGGAAGGCCTCGGCCTCCGGCTGGAGCCCGTACGGGCCCGGGCCGCCGTGCCCGAGGTTCTGCCCGTCCCGCCAGAGGCTGAGGTGCAGGTGGCCGCCGTTGCCGACGGCTCCCTCGGTGACGACGGGCGCGAAGGAGGTGCGCAGACCGTGCCGGGCCGAGACGCCGCGCACGGTGTGCCGGACCAGCATCACCGTGTCGGCCGCCTCGACCGGGCCCTCGGCCGCGACCGACACCTCGAACTGCCCCGGCGAGTACTCCGGATGGATCTGAAGAACCGTCAGGTTCTGTGCGGTGAGCGCCCGGAGCACGTCCCGCAGGTAGTCGGAGAGGTCGATGAAGCGGTTCATCCCGTACGCGGGGCCCGTACCGGCCGGGCCGCCCTGGGCGTCGGTGACCACCCACTCGACCTCGATCCCGGCGCGTACCGCGAGGCCGCGCCGCTCGACCGCCTCGGCCATCCGGCGGGCGAAGCGCCGCTGGCAGCCCGGGTGCGGCACGCCGTCCTGGGTGTAGCGGTCGGCGGGCGCCCAGGCCCAGCCGGGCTGGGCGGCCAGCGGGGAGAGCCGCGCGAGGTCCGGGACGAGCCGCAGGTCGCCGACCGGGCCGTCGCTGAACGGGCTGCTGGTGAGCGAGTCGTCGACCAGGAACACGTCGAAGCAGGGCGCGGCCCCGACGCCCCACTCGGCGGCGTGCTCCAACTGCGCGACGGGGACGGCCTTGACCCGGGTGAGGCCGGCGTTGTCGACCCAGCCGAACACCACCCCGTCGACGCCGTCGGCGGCGAGTCGGACGGCGGCCAGCCGGGCCTGTGCCGCGCGTTCGGCGCGGGGTTGCATGGTGCTCATGCGCCCATGCTGGCGGGACCGGGCCGCCGTCCGGCGGCAGCCGGGCGGACGCTTCACCCGTCCGGGGACGGTTCAACCCCACCGGCCCGGCTTTGTGACGCAGGTCACTCGGCGCCGAGAAATATCCGGGGACTTCTCCCCCGTTTACCCGTATGTTCGGAAGAACCGGGGAGCATTTCCCCGGTACGCGTCCGAGGGGACGCACCGCAGCCGAAGCCCGAGGGGAGCCAGACCATGACCACTGTCGCAGCCGGACCGGCCGCACCACGACTCAGGGCCGACGCCTCCCGCAACCGGGCTCGGATCCTCACCGCCGCACGCGAGGCGTTCGTCGAGCACGGCGCGGACGTGCCGTTCGACGAAATCGCACGACGTGCGGGGGTCGGAAATGCGACCATGTACCGTAACTTCGCGGACCGCCGGGAGCTGGTGCACCAGGTGACCATCTCGGTGCTGTCCCGCGTTCTCGGCCACGCCACCGCCGCCATGGCGGAGGAGGCCGACGGCTTCCAGGCGCTCTGCCGGTTCGCGCACGCGGCCGCCGACGAGCGGATCGGTGCCCTCTGCCCGATGATCTCCGACCATGTCGACCTCGCCGATCCCGAGCTGGACCGGGCCCGGGCCGAGCTGGTCGAAGGGGTCACCGAGCTCGTCAGGCGGGGCCAGCTCGGCGGCCGGATCCGCACCGACATCGGCGCGGGCGACTTCGTCTTCGCCCTCAGCCAGCTGACCCGCCCGCTCCCCGGCACCGCCTGCCTGGACCACGACCAGTACGCCCACCGCCACCTGCAGCTGTTCCTGGACGGCCTGCAGGCGCCGGCCCGATCGCCGCTGCCCGGCCGGGCAGCGACCCTGGAGGACCTGCGGCGCTCCTGAGCCGCTCACCCGGCGCCGCCTCCGAGCCCGAGACTTCCGGACCCAAAGACTTCGCTCCTCCGCTTCCGCACGTCCGCACCACACACGTAAGTGGGTACTCCCATGTCAGAAACCGCCCTGCAGCCGGATCCCCGGCGCTGGAAGGCGCTCATATTCATCGGCCTCGCGCAGCTGATGGTCGTCCTGGACGCGACGGTGGTGAACATCGCCCTCCCGTCCGCCCAGCACGCGCTGAACATCTCCGACGCCAACCGGCAGTGGGTGATCACCGCTTACGCGCTGGCCTTCGGCGGCCTGCTGCTCTTCGGCGGACGGATCGCCGACCTGTGGGGCCGCCGCCGGACCTTCATCGTCGGCCTGACCGGCTTCGCACTCGCCTCCGCACTCGGCGGCGCCGCGGCCAACACCGCCATGCTGCTCGGCTCCCGTGCCCTGCAGGGCCTGTTCGGCGCGCTGCTCGCCCCGGCGGCGCTCTCGCTGCTCGCGGTGATGTTCACCGACGCCAAGGAGCGCGCCAAGGCGTTCGGCATCTACGGCGCGATCGCCGGTGGCGGTGGCGCGATCGGTCTCATCCTCGGCGGTCTGCTCACCGAGTACCTGAACTGGCGCTGGACCTTCTTCGTCAACATCCCGTTCGCCATCGCCGCCATCGCCGGCGCCGTGCTGGTGATCCGCGAGCCCGAGGGCGGCCGCAACCGCAACCGCCTCGACATCCCCGGCGTGCTGCTGGTCACCACCGGTCTGGTCTCGCTGGTCTACGGCTTCACCCGCGCCGAGTCGGACGGCTGGTCGTCCGGCGTCACCATCGGCCTGTTCGTCGCCGCGGCCCTGCTGCTGGCCTCGTTCGTGCTGGTCGAGAGCAAGGTCAAGGCTCCGCTGCTGCCCCTGCGGGTGGTCTGGAACCGCAACCGCGGCGGCGTCTACCTGTCGCTGGGCCTCGCCGTGATCGGCATGTTCGGGCTCTTCCTCTTCCTGACCTACTACATGCAGGTCGTGCTGAAGTACACCCCGGTCACCACCGGCCTGGCCTTCCTGCCGATGGTCGCGGGCATGATCACCGGTTCGACCCAGATCGGTGCCCGCCTGATGACCCGGGTGGCCCCGCGCTATCTGATGGCGCCGGGCTTCCTGGTCGCCTCGATGGGCATGCTGATCCTCACCCAGATCAAGGTGGACAGCTCCTACCTGGCGATCCTGCCCGGACTGGTCCTGATGGGCCTCGGCATGGGCACCGCGTTCATGCCCGCCATGAGCCTGGCCACCTTCCAGGTGCAGCCGCGTGACGCGGGTGTCGCCTCGGCGATGGTCAACACCTCCCAGCAGGTCGGCGGCGCCATCGGCACCGCGCTGCTGAACACCATCGCGGCCAGCGCGCTGACCGCCTACGCCAAGTCGCACAAGCCGGCCGGCGGCGCGCCCGAGCAGATCGGGCTGTTCAAGCTGCAGGCCATGGTGCACAGCTTCTCCACCGCGATCACCTGGTCGTTCGGCATCCTGGTGCTGGCCTCCGTGATCGCCGCGGTGCTGATCAACACCGGCCACCAGGGCGCCCAGGGCGCCACCGGTGCGGACGGCGCCCAGGAGGACGCCCCCATCCCGGTGATGGCTCACTGACCCCGGCAGTACCCACCTGCCACAACGCGGCCCCCGCTTCCTCGAAGCGGGGGCTTCGTCGTGCCCGCACCCTTCCCTACCTGCCGGTAACTTCGGTACAGTGACCGCACGCACCACCGCTGGGCTTCGGGAGCCGCACCAGCGGGGCCGCCGTCCGACGTGCCATCGCACGTTTCACGGCGCGATCACAGCGTTCTGCACACCTCACTCAGCGCGCCTGAGCACCACGGCACACCCGCAGCACGGCCGGAGCGGACCGGCCGGCTCGCGGGGGCCGCACCCGTCATTCCCTCCCGTTCCCGTGCCGTCGCACGTTCCTCCCGCGTTCCCGCGTTTCCCGCATGCCCTCACAGCGCCGCCCGATCCCTGGGACGAGCAGGCCGGGCAGGGCCGGACAGGCCGGGTCGCACCGGAACCAGGCACGGGTCCCATGACAAGGAGTCAGGACCATGCAGCGTCCCTTCCCCACCGTGGCCGTGGTCGGCCTCGGCACCATGGGCGCCGGCATCGCCGTCGCCATCGCGCGCAGCGGCCGCCGGGTGATCGGCATCGAGGCCGACTCCGGCGCCGCCTCCCGGGCCCTGGCCCGGATCGAGGAGGCCACCTCGCACGCCGTGCAGCGCGAGCGGCTCACCGCCGAGGAGCGCACCGGCCTGCTGAACCTGATCTCGGTCGGCGACCGGCTGGACGCGGCGGCCACCGCCGACCTGGTGATCGAGGAGGTGCCCGAGCAGCTGGAGCTCAAGCGCGAGATCTTCGCCGAGCTGGACCGGATCTGCCCCCCGGACACGGTGCTCGCCACCGGCACCACCGCCCTCTCGGTGACCCGGATCGCCGCCGCCACCGCCCGCCCCGAGCGGGTGCTGGGCCTGCACTTCTTCAACCCGGTGCACTCGATGAAGCTGGTCGAGGTGGTCCGCACCGTCCTGACGACCCCGCAGGTCGCCGAGGAGGCCGCCGCCTTCGCCCGCGAGCTGGGCAAGGAGCCCGTCGCGGCGGGCGACCGGGCCGGCTTCGTGGTGAACGGCCTGCTCTTCGCGTACCTCAACCAGGCCGCCGCGATGTTCGAGTCGAAGTACGCCACCCGCGAGGACATCGACGCCGCGATGCGGCTGGGCTGCGGCCTGCCGATGGGCCCGCTGGCGCTGCTCGACCTGATCGGCGTGGACACCGCGCGCACCGTCCTGGAGGCGATGTACGAGCAGTCCAAGGACCGGCTGCACGCGCCCGCGCCGATCCTCGGCCAGCTCGTCTCGGCCGGTCTGCTGGGCCGCAAGTCCGGGCGCGGCTTCTACACCTACGAGGGCCCGGGCTCGTCCAAGGTGGTCGCCGAGGCCGCCGGGGCGGCGGCGCCGCGAGTGCCCGGCCGCGAGGTGCGCAGCATCGGCGTCTGCGGCTCCGGGACGATGGCGACCGGGATCGCCGAGGTCTTCGCCAAGGCCGGGTACCAGGTGCTGCTGACCGCCCGCAGCCAGGAGAAGGCGGACAAGGCCAAGGCGCAGCTGACGAAGTCGCTGGAACGTTCGGTGGCCAAGGGCCGGCTCACCGAGGCGCAGCGGGACGCGGCGCTGGCGCTGGTCACCCCGACCGGCCGGTACGGCGATCTGGCCGAGGCCGACCTGGTGGTCGAGGCGGTCGCGGAGGACCTGGCGGTCAAGCGCGAGCTGTTCGCGACCCTGGACAAGATCTGCAAGCCGGGCGCGGTACTCGCCACCACCACCTCCTCGCTGCCGGTGATCAGCTGTGCGACCGCGACCTCGCGGCCGCAGGACGTGGTCGGCATGCACTTCTTCAACCCGGCGCCCGCGATGAAGCTGGTCGAGGTGGTCTCCACCGTCCTGACCGGCGCCGATGTCACCTCGACGGTGCTGGAGCTGTGCGGCAAGGTCCGCAAGCACGCGGTGGAGTGCGGCGACCGGGCCGGGTTCATCGTGAACGCACTGCTCTTCCCGTACCTGAACGACGCGGTGCGGATGCTGCAGGAGCACTACGCGACGGTGGACGACATCGACACCGCGATGAAGCTCGGCTGCGGCTACCCGATGGGCCCGTTCGAGCTGCTGGACGTGGTCGGGCTGGACGTCTCGCTGACCATCGAGCGGGTGCTGCACCAGGAGTTCCGCGAGCCCGGCCTGGCGGCCGCGCCGCTGCTGGAGCACCTGGTCGCGGCCGGCTGCCTCGGGCGCAAGACGGGGCGTGGCTTCCGCGACCACGCACGCCGGTGAACGGCCTGCCGACGGGCGGCCCGGCCGGCCGCGATCCGCTGACCCGGACGGGCCTGCCGCTGCGGCCGGCCTGGAGCCCGGGCTCGGCGGCGCCCCGCTGGCCCCGGCCGGTGGCGGCCCGGCCGGCCGCACCGGGCGTGCTGGCACCGGTACGCCGAACACAGGCGGCGGCCGCGGGACCGGGGGCGTGTAGCGTTCCGGGCATGGACCGGGCTCAGTCATCCACCGAAGCGCTTCCCCTGGAGCAGCAGGACCCCGTACGACCGGCCACCGAGGCCGGGGCCGGCAACCGCCGGGCGGCCGCCCAGCGGCAGCAGATGCGCCAGGACCTGGCCACGGCCGCGATGGAGCTGTTCGCGGCGCAGGGGTACGAGGAGACGACGGTCGACCAGATCGCCGCCGCCGCCGGGGTGGCCCGGCGGACCTTCTTCCGGTACTTCCGGTCCAAGGAGGAGGCGATCTTCCCGGACCACGACGACACCCTCGTCCGGGTCGCCGACCTGCTGGCCAGCTCGGACTACGAGGAGCACCCGCTCGACGTGGTCTGCCGGGGCATCAAGGAGGTGCTCCGGATGTACGCCTCCACGCCCGGGGTCTCGGTGGCGCGCTACCAGCTGATCCGTCAGGTGCCCGCGCTGCGCGAGCGTGAGATCGCGGTGGTCTCCCGGTACGAGCGGCTGTTCACCCGGTACCTGCTGGGCCGGTTCGACGCGGCCGAGGAGATCCCGCCGGTCTGGCAGCGCGGCGGGGACGACGACTCGATGCTGGCCGAGGTCTCGGCGGCGGCGGTGGTCGCGGCCCACAACCACGTGCTGCGGCGCTGGCTGCGGGCGGGCGGCTTCGGGGACGTCGAGGCGCAGCTGGAGCACTCCTTCGACGTCATCCGGGGGACGTTCTGGGCCACGGCCCCGACCGGTGCCCGCAGGCGTGGGACCACCGTGGCACCCGGTGCCACAGGTGACACGGTGACGCCGATGGAGGCGAGTGCCATCAGCGCACTCAGTGCCAGCCCGGGCGGTGAGGTACTCATCACAGTGGCCCGCACCGACGCCCCGCTGGACCTCGTGGTGGACAGCATCCGGGCTGCACTGGCCGGTGCACAGCGCCCCTGATCCTCTACGTCTTCGCAGGTCAGAGCGGTTTTCAAGGCCCGTCCCGGCAGTGCGGGGCGGGCCTTGCGCATGCCCGCCGAACGGGCCGCCGAACGGCAGCCCCCTTCACCTGAATTGATGACACCCAGTGTCTTTACGAGTGGCACAGGGTGCCACTACCTTGTTACTCACCAGTCGCGGCGCCGCGGCTCCCCACCTCGGCGCGCCGTGTCGGGTGCGACACCACCCCCCGTCGCAGCCATGCCAGATCCTGATCACAGCTCGATCCCGATCACTGCCTGATCACACCACTCGACCGACAACGAAGCCGGTGTCCGCTCCCGGCTCCCCCAGACGCCCTGTGCCCCCCTCACACAGGTACGCCTACGGAGGCCGCCATGCAGGAAATCCTCGACGCAATCCTCAGCACCGACAGCACCTCGGCGGACTTCGCCGCCCTCAAGCTGCCGGACTCCTACCGGGCGATCACGCTCCACAAGGACGAGGAGCAGATGTTCGCCGGCCTCGACAGCCGCGACAAGGACCCCCGCCAGTCCCTTCACCTCGACGAGGTCGCCCTGCCGGAGCTCGGCCCGGGCGAGGCCCTGGTCGCCGTCATGGCCAGCGCCGTGAACTACAACACCGTGTGGAGCTCGATCTACGAGCCGGTCTCCACTTTCGGCTTCCTGGAGCGGTACGGCCGCCTGTCGCCGCTCACCAAGCGCCACGACCTGCCGTACCACGTGCTCGGCTCGGACCTGGCCGGCGTGGTGCTGCGGACGGGCGCGGGCGTCAACGCCTGGAAGCCGGGCGACGAGGTCGTCGCGCACTGCCTGTCGGTCGAGCTGGAGAGCTCCGACGGCCACAACGACACGATGATGGACCCGGAGCAGCGCATCTGGGGCTTCGAGACCAACTTCGGCGGCCTGGCCCAGATCGCCCTGGTCAAGACCAACCAGCTGATGCCCAAGCCGGCCCACCTCACCTGGGAGGAGGCCGCCTCCCCCGGCCTGGTCAACTCGACCGCCTACCGGCAGCTGGTCAGTCGCAACGGCGCCGGGATGAAGCAGGGCGACAACGTGCTGATCTGGGGCGCCAGCGGCGGCCTCGGCTCGTACGCCACCCAGTACGCGCTGGCCGGCGGCGCCACCCCGATCTGCGTGGTCTCCAACGACCAGAAGGCCGACATCTGCCGGGCCATGGGCGCCGAGGCGATCATCGACCGCAGCGCCGAGGGCTACAAGTTCTGGAAGGACGAGAACACCCAGGACCCGCGCGAGTGGAAGCGCCTGGGCGGCCGGATCCGCGAGCTGACGGGCGGCGAGGACGTGGACATCGTCTTCGAGCACCCGGGCCGCGAGACCTTCGGCGCCTCGGTCTACGTCACCCGCAAGGGCGGCACCATCGTCACCTGCGCCTCCACCTCCGGCTTCATGCACCAGTACGACAACCGGTACCTCTGGATGTCGCTGAAGAAGATCGTCGGCTCGCACTTCGCCAACTACCGCGAGGCGTGGGAGGCCAACCGCCTGGTCGCCAAGGGCAAGATCCACCCGACGCTCTCCAAGGTCTACACCCTGGAGGAGACCGGCCAGGCCTCGCTGGACGTGCACCAGAACAAGCACCAGGGCAAGGTCGGCGTGCTCTGCCTGGCCCCCGAGGAGGGCCTGGGCGTCCGCGACGCCGAGCTGCGCGCCAAGCACCTGCCGGCCATCAACCGCTTCCGCGACATCTAGAGGCCATCCGATGACTGATCAGAAGCGCGACCGCGACCGGCCCTGGCTGATGCGCACCTACGCGGGCCACTCCACCGCGAGCGACTCCAACGCGCTCTACCGGAAGAACCTCGCCAAGGGCCAGACCGGCCTGTCGGTCGCCTTCGACCTGCCGACCCAGACGGGGTACGACTCGGACCACGTCCTCGCCCGCGGCGAGGTCGGCCGGGTCGGCGTGCCGGTGGGCCACGTCGGCGACATGCGGACGCTGTTCGACGGCATCCCGCTGGAGCAGACCAACACCTCGATGACGATCAACGCCACCGCGATGTGGCTGCTGGCGATGTACCAGGTGGTCGCCGAGGAGCAGGGTGCCGACGTCACCAGGCTCACCGGCACCACCCAGAACGACATCGTCAAGGAGTACCTGTCGCGGGGGACGCACGTCTTCCCGCCCGGCCCCTCGGTGCGCCTGATCACCGACATGATCGCGTACACCGTCGCGAACATCCCCAAGTGGAACCCGATCAACATCTGCAGCTACCACCTGCAGGAGGCCGGGGCCACCCCCGTCCAGGAGATCGCGTACGCCATGTGCACCGCGATCTCGGTGCTGGACGCCGTCCGCGACTCCGGCCAGGTGCCGGCCGAGCGGATGGGCGAGGTGGTCGCCCGGATCTCGTTCTTCGTGAACGCGGGCGTCCGCTTCGTCGAGGAGATGTGCAAGATGCGCGCCTTCGCCCGGCTCTGGGAGAAGGTCACCCGCGAGCGGTACGGGATCGAGGACGCCAAGCAGCGCCGTTTCCGGTACGGCGTCCAGGTCAACTCGCTCGGCCTGACCGAGGCCCAGCCGGAGAACAACGTCCAGCGGATCGTGCTGGAGATGCTCGCCGTCACGCTCTCCAAGGACGCCCGCGCCCGCGCCGTCCAGCTGCCCGCGTGGAACGAGGCGCTCGGCCTGCCCCGGCCGTGGGACCAGCAGTGGTCGCTGCGGATCCAGCAGGTGCTGGCCTACGAGTCGGACCTGCTGGAGTACGGCGACATCTTCGACGGTTCGGCGGTGATCGAGGCCAAGACCGCCGAGCTGCTCGCCGGGGCCGAGGCGGAGATCGCCAAGGTGCTGGAGATGGGCGGGGTGATCCCGGCCGTCGAGTCCGGCTACCTGAAGTCCAACCTGGTCGCCGCGCACGCCGAGCGGCGGGCCCGGATCGAGTCGGGCGAGGACAAGATCGTCGGGGTGAACTGCTTCGACACCACCGAGGAGAGCCCGCTCACGGCCGACCTCGACACCGCGATCATGGTGGTCGACCCGGCCTCCGAGCAGTCCGTCCTGAACGGGCTCAAGGCCTGGCGCGAGCAGCGCGACGAGGCGGCCGTGCAGACCGCGCTGGAGCAGCTCAAGGCCACCGCCCGCACCTCGGACAACCTGATGCCGGCCACCCTCGCCTGCGCCCGCGCGGGCGTCACCACCGGCGAGTGGTCCTTCGCCCTGCGGGACGTCTTCGGCGAGTACCGCGCGCCCACCGGCGTCGGCGGCGCCCCGGTCGCGGTGGCGGCCGAGCCCGGCGGCGAGCTGGCCGCCGTCCGCGAGGCGGTCGCGGCCACAGCCGGCGAGCTGGGCGTCGGCAAGCTGCGCCTGCTGGTCGGCAAGCCCGGCCTGGACGGGCACTCCAACGGCGCCGAGCAGATCGCCGTCCGGGCCCGCGACGCCGGGTTCGAGGTGGTCTACCAGGGCATCCGCCTGACGCCCGAACAGATCGTCTCGGCCGCCGTCGCGGAGGACGTGCACTGCGTCGGCCTGTCGATCCTCTCGGGCGCCCATCCGGAGCTGGTACCGGACGTGCTGCACCGGCTGCGCCGGGCGGGGGTGGAGGATGTCCCGGTGATCGTGGGTGGCATCATCCCGGCAGCGGACGCGGAGACCCTCAAGGCCGCCGGCGTCGCCGCCGTCTTCACCCCGAAGGACTTCGGCATCACCACCATCATCGGCCGGATCGTCGACGAGATCCGGCTCGCCAACAGGCTCCAGCCTTGGGCCGCGCCCACCCACGCGACCAGCTGACCCGGAAGGAACGAACCACCCCATGACCAACGTCAACCGGCTCCGTCCCCGCCGCTCCTGTCTCGCCGTCCCCGGGAGCAACCCGCGCTTCCTGGAGAAGGCCCAGGGCCTGCCCGCCGACCAGGTCTTCCTGGACCTGGAGGACGCCTGCGCCCCCCTGGTCAAGGAGAGCGCCCGCCACAACATCGTGGACGCCCTGAACAACGGCGACTGGGGCAAGAAGACCAAGGTCGTCCGGGTCAACGACTGGACCACCCACTGGACGTACCGGGACGTGATCACGGTCGTCGAGGGCGCGGGCCCGAACCTGGACTGCATCATGCTGCCCAAGGTCCAGGACGCCACCCAGGTGAAGGCGCTCGACCTGCTGCTCACCCAGATCGAGAAGACCATGGGCTTCGAGGTCGGCAAGATCGGCATCGAGGCGCAGATCGAGAACGCCAAGGGCCTGGTGAACGTCGACGAGATCGCCGCCGCCTCCCCCCGGCTGGAGACGATCATCTTCGGCCCGGCCGACTTCATGGCCTCGATCAACATGAAGACCCTGGTGGTCGGCCAGCAGCCCCCCGGCTACCCGGCCGACGCGTACCACTACATCCTGATGCGCATCCTGATGGCCGCCCGCATGCACGACCTGCAGGCCATCGACGGCCCGTACCTGCAGATCCGCAACAACGACGGCTACCGCGAGGTGGCCGGCCGCGCCGCCGCGCTGGGCTTCGACGGCAAGTGGGTGCTCCACCCGGACCAGGTCGCCGCCGCGAACGAGATCTTCTCGCCCTCGCAGGAGGACTACGACCACTCCGAGCTGATCCTCGACGCGTACGACTGGTGCACCTCCGAGGCCGGCGGCGCCAAGGGCTCCGCGATGCTCGGCGACGAGATGATCGACGAGGCCAGCCGCAAGATGGCCCTGGTCATCGCCGGCAAGGGCCGGGCCGCCGGCTTCGAGCGCACCTCCAAGTTCGAGCCCCCGCAGGCCTGACCGCTAAGGATCTGAATCATGCAGTTCGGACGCACCTACGAAGAGTTCGAGGTCGGCGCGGTCTACAAGCACTGGCCCGGGAAGACCGTCACCGAGTACGACGATCACCTCTTCTGCCTGCTGACCATGAACCACCACCCGCTCCACATGGACACCAACTATGCGGAGAAGACCACCGACTTCGGCAAGAACGTGGTGGTCGGCAACTACATCTACTCGCTGCTGCTCGGGATGTCCGTCCCGGACGTCTCCGGCAAGGCGATCGCCAACCTGGAGATCGAGTCGCTGCGGCACATC
Organism: Kitasatospora kazusensis; assembly: GCF_039529945.1. NCBI lineage: Bacteria > Bacillati > Actinomycetota > Actinomycetes > Kitasatosporales > Streptomycetaceae > Kitasatospora > Kitasatospora kazusensis. The sequence goes on from NZ_BAAANT010000034.1 coordinate 48,580, forward strand.
GCGCCGACCTTCCACGGCGACACGCTGTACGGCGAGACGCTGGTGCTCGACAAGTGGCCGTCCAAGTCCAAGGACGACCGCGGCATCGTCTACGTCGAGACCAAGGGCTACAAGCAGGACGGCACGGTCGTCTGCATCTTCCGCCGCAAGGTGATGGTGCCGACCGAGACGTACACCAAGGCGCGCGGCGGCGAGCAGCCCGGCCGCCCGGAGCCGCTGTCCTAGCCCGCTCCCCCCGAACCCCGGACGGGTAGGCCGCCGTCATCGGCCGATCCCCACCCCGGCACGGGGGCTCCACGGAGTCACGCCCGTGGAGCCCCCACAACCCCTCCCCGACCCTCTCTGCCACACCTGGAGCCGCACGATGGGACGCCTCGCACAGACCGACGGCCTCACCGAGATCCAGCGGGACATCCTCGCCACCGTGCGGGACTTCGTCGACAAGGAGATCATCCCGGTCGCCACCGAGCTGGAGCACAAGGACGAGTACCCGACCGCCATCGTGGAGGGGATGAAGCAGCTCGGCCTCTTCGGCCTCACCATCCCCGAGGAGTTCGGCGGGCTCGGCGAGTCCCTGCTGACGTACGCGCTGGTGGTCGAGGAGATCGCCCGCGGCTGGATGTCGGTCTCCGGCATCGTCAACACGCACTTCATCGTCGCCCACATGATCAACGCGCACGGCACCCAGGAGCAGAAGGAGTACTTCCTGCCCCGGATGGCCACCGGCGAGGTCCGCGGCGCCTTCTCGATGTCCGAGCCCGGCCTCGGGTCCGACGTCGCGGCGATCTCCACCAAGGGCGTCAAGGACGGCGATGAGTACGTCCTCAACGGCCAGAAGATGTGGCTGACCAACGGTGGCACCTCCACCCTGGTCGCCGTCCTCTGCAAGACGGACGAGGGCGGCAGCACCCCGTACAAGAACATGACCACCTTCCTGATCGAGAAGACGCCCGGGTTCGGTCCGAACCCGACCGTCCCCGGGCTCACCGTGCCCGGCAAGATCGAGAAGATGGGGTACAAGGGCGTCGACACCACCGAACTGGTGCTCCAGGACGTCCGCATCCCTGCGAATCGTGTGCTCGGCGGGGTCACCGGCAAGGGCTTCTACCAGATGATGGACGGCGTCGAGGTCGGCCGGGTCAACGTCGCGGCCCGTGGCTGCGGTGTCGCCCGCCGGGCCTTCGAGCTGGGCATCTCCTACGCCCAGCAGCGCTCCACCTTCGGCAAGAAGATCGCCGAGCACCAGGCCATCCAGTTCAAGCTGGCCGAGATGGCGACCAAGGTCGAGGCCGCGCACCAGATGATGGTGATGGCCGCCCGCAAGAAGGACAGCGGCGAGCGCAACGACCTTGAGGCCGGGATGGCGAAGTACCTGGCCTCCGAGTACTGCAAGGAGGTCGTGGAGGACTCCTTCCGCATCCACGGCGGCTACGGCTTCTCCAAGGAGTACGAGATCGAGCGCCTCTACCGGGAGGCTCCGATGCTGCTGATCGGTGAAGGTACTGCGGAGATCCAGAAGATGATCGTGGGCCGCCGCCTGCTGGAGGAGTACCGCATCGCGGAGTAGACCCCCGCGCGGGCCGTCACCGGCCCGCCGGATTTCGAGCCTGGAGGCGGGCGTGCGGGCCGGCCTCCGACCGCCTCCGTCACCGCGGTGATCCTCGGCCTGGTCAGCCGCGGGGAGTGGTGCCGGGGGCTCGGGGAGAGCCGTAGGGCGCGCATCAACCAGTGTGCGCCCTACGGCCACCCCGGTACGCTCTTTTTCGGCCAAAGTTTCGGTCGACCCTGGCCAGGCGGCACCCGCCTGTGCACCGCGGCCGACCGTGTTCGTTTTGAGACATGGCTCACGCGGTCGGCCGGACCCCTTGGGGAACCGCAGCACCCGAGCTACGGTCGTATACATAGCAGGCACAGATCGGCACCGCGCAGGACACCTGAACATGCAGGCGGCTTGCCCACCTACCGCCTGGTCCCGATAGCATCCACCGGGACAGCAGCCGTCTCTTCTCACTCGATCCCCGCGGTGGCCCCCGTCCAGCGGCCATGATCCCCCGCGACTAAGGTCTTCGATGCCCATCAGCCCGTCCCCTCACACCTCCGTTCCGGATGGCGATGCCCTCGCCGCCCCGGTGGCCGGTCGGCGCCCGCGCGTGACCATCGCTCGCGGAGCAACCCCCTGGTTCGTCCCCACGCTGGCCACCGCCGCGCTCACCACCGCCCTCACCAGGCGGAGCGGCAAGTGGGCCGTGGCGGCCGTACCGGCCTGTGCGCTGAGCGCGGGCATGCTGTGGTTCTTCCGCGACCCCGAGCGTGAGATCGGCCGGGGCAGGGTGATCTCACCCGCCGACGGCGTGGTGCAGAGCATCGACGCCTGGCCGGACGGCCGGACCCGCGTGGCGATCTTCATGAGCCCGCTCAACGTGCACGTCAACCGCGCGCCGCTGCCCGGCACCGTGACGTCCGTCGAGCACATCGCCGGCGGCTTCGTCCCCGCGTTCAACAAGGACAGCGACCGCAACGAGCGGGTCGTGTGGCACTTCGACACCGAGCTCGGCGACATCGAGATGGTGCAGATCGCGGGGGCCGTGGCCCGTCGCATCGTGCCGTACATGAACGCCGGTACCAAGGTCGAGCAGGGCGAGCGGGTCGGGCTGATCCGCTTCGGTTCCCGCGTCGACACCTACCTGCCGGCCGGCGTCGAGGTCGGCGTCGAGGTCGGCCAGAAGACCACTGCCGGGGTGACGCGCCTTGACCGTGACTGATCCTGAGACGCTGGTCGGTCTCGGCGACGACGACGAGACGGAGCTGCGCCACCGCCGCTGGGCGCGTGACCGCGAGCTCCGCGCTCCGCGCTCGCCGCAGCAGCTCTCCACCGCCGACTTCCTGACCCTGGGGAACGCCGTCTGCGGCTTCCTGGCGATCTACTCGATCACCACCGGGGTCCTGATGCCGCACATCACCGGGGAGTCCCACTCGCCGAACCGGCACAGCGCGGCCACCGCCGTGACGCTGCTGCTGATCGGTGCGATGTGCGACCTCTTCGACGGCCTGGTGGCCCGCAAGCTCCGCTCCTCGGCGCTGGGCGCCGAGCTCGACAACCTGGCCGACCTGATCAGCTTCGGCATCGCGCCGGCCTACTTCGTCGCGGTCTGGGGCATCGTCTCGCCGGACAGCAAGCAGCAGCTCTCGGCGCTCATCGCGCTGACGGTCCTGCTGGCGGTCGTCCTGCGGCTGGCCCGGTTCTCGGCCGTGAAGATGCGGCCGGGGGTCTTCCAGGGCATGCCGTGCCCGATGGGCGCCATGACGGTGATCGCCATCGTGCTGCTGGACCCGCCGCAGCTGCTCGGGCTCGCGATGATCTTCGGCGTGGCCTACCTCATGGTCAGCCGGATCGAGTACCCGAAGCCGCAGGGCCTGCTCGCCACCGCCACGCTCTGCTGGATCGTGGTCAGCATCGGCTGCCTGGCGGCCTGGGCGGCCGGCCTGCCCGGCGGCGACACCCTGATGCACATCGGCGCGATCGCCCAGATCACGCTGGCCGCGATGGCGCCCCTGCTGGTCATCCGCCGCAAGGTGGGCCAGAAGGTCGGCGACGTCCGCGCCCGCCGCGCGGAGTCCCGCAACTGACGTTGCTCACGTAGAAGGGCCCGAATCCTCTGGATTCGGGCCCTTCTACATGTTCGGGGTAGCTCCCCAGGGGCGCGGGGAACTGCGCGAAACCGGAAGACTCCGACCTGCAACTGACTCACCGTGCGAACGTGGCACCATCTGCGCTCCCGGTTCGCGCAGTTCCCCGCGCCCCTGGAAAACCCGCGCTACGCGCCGTTGCCGCCCCGGTGCACGCTGAAGGCGCTGCGGCGGGCCGCGCGGGCGACCGCCGGGTCGGGGTGGACCCCTGCGACGGCCGTGAGGACGGAGGCCGCACGGGGGTGGCCGGACTGCCGGGCGCGGTTGAAGAGGCGGACGGGCTCGCCCGCCGAGGCGCCTTCGACGTGACCGACCAGCAGCTCCGTCTCGCCGTGGTCCAGGACCGCGGCGGCGGTGTCCACCCAGAGCCAGGCGGCGTCCTCCGCCGTCAGCACGTCGGCCGGCGCGCAGCCGCCCTCGTCCGACTGCTCGGCCAGCCACAGCAGCGCGTACGGCCGCAGCACCGGCTCGTCCACCGCGGCCCGGACGGCCTGCTCGGCGGTGCCCCCAGCGACCCGGAGGGCCTCGAAGGCGAGGCCGCGCAGCAGGGCGTCCTCGCCCTGGGCGGCGTCGAGGAGCTCGGCGACGGCCCGGTCGACCGGCCGGGCGGCGACCCAGGCGCGGTACTCGGCGCGGGCCGGACCGGGCGAGTAGTTGGCGCAGGCGTCCAGGAGTTCCAGGGCGCTCTGCTCGATGTGCCCGGCGGCGGTCTGGGCGACCGTGCAGATCTCCTCCAGCTTGGCGCGCACGGCCCAGTGGCCGAGGGAGGAGAGTTCGGCGGCCTCGCCCTCGCGGATGACGGCGCCGACGGCGGCCAGCCCGTCCAGCATCCAGTCCAGGACGGCGGCGACGTCGGAGATCGCGTGCGGGGTGTCGATCTGCGGCTCGCGGCAGGTGCCGCGCACGGCGGAGACGGCGGAGGCCGCGTGCGGGATCGGGGAGAGCGCCCCGGCTCCGGTGCCCGCGCCGTGGCGGCGCTCGTCCAGGCCCCGGCGGAGCAGTTCGAGCAGCTCGCTGTCGGGGACCGGGCCGTCCACCAGGTGCAGGAAGGAGAGCAGCTGGGGTGCCTGGTCGACGGCCTGCCCGGCCAGCACCGCGAAGACGCCGCGCAGTGCGGCGGGCGGTACGGGGGCGAGCAGCGTCCAGGCGTCGAAGAGCGCGGACCAGCCCCGGACGACGGCCTCGTCGTCGTGCTCCCAGGCGTGCAGGCGCCAGCCGGGCGCGGCGCCGCCGTCGCGGGCCTCGACCAGGCCGACCAGCAGGGCCTGGCCCCAGGCCTTGGCGGCGGCGCCGACGGTCATGGCGAGGGCGCGGCCGGCCGCGCGGGCGTCCTCGGGGAGGAGTTCGCCGCGCTTGTCGACCGTCTCCAGCTCGCCCGCCCAGCGCGCGATCCGCACGGCGTCGGCGAGCATCCGCCGGGCGGGCGGTGCGAGCTCGGCGGGGGCGGGGAAGCCCTCGGGCATGGGTACGCGCCCGCGCCCCGGCTTGGGAGCGGGGGTGCGGCGGCGGGCGGCGAGGGGATCGGCCGGGCGGGCGCCGTCGGCACGGCGGGCCGTACCGGGCAGACGGGTCACCGTCGCACCGGCACCGATCGTCGGCGGGGGCGGGGCATCACGGTCGCGCGGGTTCCGAGACGTCACGCCGTGCAGTCTTCCCCGTGCACAGGCCATCTGTCACATCGACTTCAGTGCATCTTCGGGAGTCCGACTCCCAAGGCGGGTAGAGATCGGGCAACCCGCCGCAAACCGGGCTCCCACCAGCCCCTTTATGGCATGTCCACAACACAGGAAGGCGGGCCGGCCCGCCCTCAGAGCAGCGGGGTGAGCCAGCGGCGCAGGGTCTCGGCGTAGCCGGCCGGGTCCGCGTTCCAGAGGGCGGCGTGTTCCGCGTTCGCGACCGGGTGCAGGCTCACCACGTCCGGGCGCAGCTGCGCGAGGCGCTGGGCGGCCGCCCAGGGGGCGAGGTCGTCCGCGGGGCTGTGCAGCAGCAGGGTGGGCACCTGGAGGTCCGTCCCCTCGGCGAGCCGGGCGAAGCCCGCCAGGTCCACCCCGGCGCGCCCCTGGGCGGCCAGCGCGCCGAGTTCGGCGAGCGGCGCCGGGACGCCGGACCGGACGGCCCCCTGCCGCGCGGTGGCGGGCCAGTCGAGCACCGGGGAGTCCAGCACCAGCCCGGCGACCGAGTCGCGCCAGTCCGAGCGGGCGGCCGTCTGCAGCGCGATGGTGGCGCCGAGCGACCAGCCGTAGAGGATCACCTTCCCCGCGCCGCTGCCGAGCGCGAGCCGGACGGCGGCCTCGATGTCGCGCCACTCGGTCTCGCCGAAGTGCCCGAGCCCGTCCGGTGAGGGCGGCGCGCCCTCGTCGCCCCGGTAGGTGACGGTCAGGGTGGGGAGCCGCAGCGAGTTCAGCAGCGGCAGCACCGGCAGCGCCTGCGAGCGGTCGGCGCCCGGCCCGTGCACCAGGATCACCCAGGTGCCGCGCACCCCTGCGGTGTACCAGGCGGGCAGCAGGCCCAGCTCGCCCTCGGCGCCGGTCTCGATGTACTCCAGGCCGAGTGCGGACTCCGGGTCGCCGCGCAGGACCCGGGGGGTCAGCCGGACCTCGGTGCCGATGTCGAGGGTGCCGCCGTCGGCGCGTACCAGCCGGCGGGTGACCGTCCGGATGTCGGTCCGCAGGACCTCGCCGACCACCGCGTGCCCGTCTCGGCCCCACTCCAGCGCGTAGCGCCCGGGCCGGGCCGCCTCCGGGGTCCGGGTGAGCGTGACCCGCCCGGCGGCCAGGTCGTGCACCCGCAGGGTCGCGGGGGCGGCCGCTTCGAGCCCGTCCGGGCCGACCACCCGCTCGGAGACCCTGCGACCGAGCAGCAGGACCGCCGCTCCGGTCCCGACGGTGGCGGCCGCGACGATCGCGGCGGTTCCCCAACGCATGGCGCTCCCCGGGTGTGCTGTGGCGGACGGTTACCGTCCCAGTGCACCGGCTGCGGGGCCGCCGTGCCAGCGGGGGGCGTCCGTCCGGGGAGCCCGTCCGGCCGGGCCGTCAGACCGGGATGTCGGTGCGGTGCCCGGAGAGCAGCTTCCAGAAGCGCTCGGCGAGCGGCTCGGCGGGCGGCTGCTCGGCGACGGGCGTGGAGGCGCCCCAGTGCATCGGCACCCGGTACTCGTTCTGCAGGGCCGCCAGGGTCGCCGAGAGCACCTCGTCCGGCACCGGCACCAGGCGGGCGATCACCTTCAGCTGGGCCTGCCAGCGCCCGTCGACGCAGCGGCGCAGCCGTGCGTCGAGCTCCTCCTGACGGTTGGTGACGTGCAGCAGCGCGCGCAGGCCGAGGCCGAGGGCGTGCGCGAGCGCGTACGACTGCTCGGCGTCGCCGGTCCACTTGCCGGTCGTCTCGACCTTCTCGTACGCCGGGACGGAGATGCCGATCCTGCGGGCCGCCTGTTCGACGCCGAGTTCCCGGGCGACCCGGAAGTCCCGCAGGGTGGCGGGGCGGGCGCCCATCAGCTGGGCCGGCGGGCACCAGAGCGCGCGGGAGAGGGCGATGAACTCCTCCTCGGACGGGCGGATCTCGCCGCTCTCCCAGCCGATGACGTGCCCGGGCAGCAGGCGGACCCCGTGGGCGGCCATCCCCTCGGCGACCTGTTCCGGCGTCAGGCCGAGCCCCGCCCGGTGCGCCCGGGCGGCCGCCGGGGAGAAGGGCACGGGTGTGCTGCCGGGCTGTCTGCGTCGCATGTCAAGTGACCGTACGGGTGGCCCCGGCCCGTCCATACCCGCTGATTGCACGAAGCCCGGGTGGCGCCCCCCAACGGGCACTAGATGATCCTCCAAGGAGGTGGCGCCGAATCCGGGCCCTACTCGGAGGTAGTGACGGATCATCGACAGGCTGCCAGGCTACGCGGGTAGCACCCACCCCACCTCCCGTTCTGTCGGCACGTCAGCGGACACGGCGTGTGACCAAGCCCTCCGGAGACCTTGTTGACTCCCGGTCGAGCCCCGTGATGGGATCCTTCAGCCAAACGGAGGCATGCAGAGGAAGCCGGTGGGAATCCGGCGCGGTCCCGCCACTGTCACCGGGAGCACGCCCCAGGCGTGCCGGCCCGGAAGCCAGGAGACTCTCACCCCCCGGTACGTCGATCCAGGGCGCGGACCCTGAGTGAGGACACCCACGCCATGCAGGTTGCCCCGGTCGGGCCCCGAACCCCCCCTGTCTTCGTCGCGCCGTGCGCGCCTTGAGGCGCGGCTCCGCTCTCGCGCTCGGCACCGTGGCGGGCTATCTGGCCGACGCCCGCTTCGCCGACCCCCGGCGCGGTCATCCGGTGGCCGCCTTCGGGACCGCCGCAGACCGCCTGGAGCGCCGGATCTGGCGCGACCACCGGGGCACCGGCGCCCTGTTCACCACGGTCTGCGTGGGCACCGTCGCGGCCGGCGCACTGCTCGCCGACCGGGCGGCCGGCCGCTCCTGGGCCGGCCGGGCCGCGCTGGCCGCCGCCGCGACCTGGACGGTGCTCGGCGGCGCCTCGCTGACCCGGGAGGCGCGCACCATCGGCCGCGCGCTCCAGGCGGACGACCTGAACGCCGCCCGCGAGCGGCTGCCGCACCTGTGCGGGCGCGACCCGAGCTCCCTGGACGAGGCCCAGATCGCCCGCGCCGTGGTCGAGTCGGTCGCCGAGAACACCGCCGACGCCGTGGTGAACGCGCTCACCTGGGGCGCCGTCGCCGGCACCCCCGGGCTGCTCGCCTTCCGCGCCGTCAACACCCTGGACGCGATGGTCGGCCACCGCTCGGCGCGCCACCTCCGCTTCGGCTGGGCCTCGGCCCGCCTGGACGACCTGGCCGGCTGGCCCGGCGCCCGGCTCACCGCGCTGCTCACCGTCGCGGCGGCGCCGGAGCCGCGTACCGCCTGGCGGGTCTGGCGACGGGACGGCTCCGCGCATCCGAGCCCCAACGCGGGCCAGGCGGAGTCCGCGTTCGCCGGTGCCCTGGGCGTCCGGTTGGGCGGCACCCTGACGTACGGCGAGCAGGTCGAGCACCGGCCGGTGCTGGGCGCGGAGCTGCGGGCCGTCACGGTGGACGACATCGAGCGGGCCTGTGTGTTGTCCCGCCGGGTCGGCGCGCTGGCCCTTGCTGTGACGGTTGGTGCGAGGGTGCTGGGGCGGATGGGACGGGACGGCGCCGTACCTTCCGTCTCGCGCAGTTCCTCGCGCCCCCGGAGATTGCCCATGAGCGAGAAGAACGGGGTGCGGACATGAGTGGGGCACTGCTGGTCGCCGGGACGACCTCGGACGCGGGTAAGAGCGTGGTCACGGCGGGGATCTGCCGCTGGCTGGCCCGCCAAGGCGTGCGGGTCGCGCCGTTCAAGGCGCAGAACATGTCGCTGAACTCGTTCGTGACCGCCGACGGCGCCGAGATCGGCCGCGCGCAGGCCATGCAGGCGGCGGCGGCCCGGGTCGAGCCGGAGGCGGCGATGAACCCGGTGCTGCTCAAGCCCGGCGCCGACGGGCGCAGCCAGGTGGTGCTGCTCGGCCGGGCCGTCGCCGAGGTCGGCGCGATGGACTACCGCGAGCGCAAGCCCGTCCTGCTGGAGCGCTCGCTGGAGTGCCTGGCCGACCTGCGCAGCCGGTACGAGGTGGTGGTCTGCGAGGGCGCGGGCTCCCCCGCCGAGATCAACCTGCGGGACCGGGACATCGCCAACATGGGCCTGGCCGTCGCCGCGAAGCTGCCGGTGGTGGTGGTCGGCGACATCGACCGGGGCGGGGTCTTCGCCGCGATGTACGGGACGCTGGCGCTGCTCTCGGCCGAGGACCAGCGGCACGTGGCCGGCTGGTTCGTGAACAAGTTCCGGGGCGACGCCCGGCTGCTGGCGCCCGGCCTGGAGATGCTGCACCGGCTGACGGGCCGTCCGGTGCTCGGCACGCTGCCGATGCTCTCCGGGCTCTGGCTGGACGCCGAGGACTCGCTCGACCTGACGACCGTGGTCGAGCGCGGCGACGTGCGCGGGCCGGTCGGCGCGGACGTGCTGCGGGTGGCCGTGGTGCGCTTCCCGCGGCTGTCCAACTTCACCGACCTGGACGCGCTGGCGCAGGAGCCGGGCGTGCTGGTCCGCTGGGCCACCCGGCCCGAGGAGCTGGCCGACGCCGACCTGGTGGTGCTGCCCGGCAGCCGGGCAACGGTCGCCGACCTGGCCTGGCTGCGCGAGCGCGGGCTGGAGGCCCCGCTGCGCGCGCGGGCGCTCGACGGACGGCCGGTGCTCGGGGTCTGCGGCGGGTACCAGATGCTCGGCCGGGAGATCGAGGACGAGGTCGAGTCGAAGGCCGGCACGGTCGCCGGACTCGGGCTGCTGCCGACCCGGGTGGTGTTCGGCCGGGAGAAGGTGCTGGCGAGGCCGGTCGGCGAGGCGTACGGCGAGCGGGTCGACGGGTACGAGATCCACCACGGGGTGGTGACCGTCGAGGGCGGTGACCCCTTCCTGGACGGCTGCCGGGTGGGCGCGGTCTGGGGCACGACCTGGCACGGCGCGCTGGAGAACGACGGCTTCCGGCGCGCGCTGCTGCGCGAGGTCGCCGAGCTGGCCGGGCGGGCGTTCGTACCGGCGCCCGACACCTCGTTCGCGGCGGCCCGGGAGGAACGGCTCGACCGGCTCGGGGACCTGATCGAGGAGCACGCCGACACCGACGCACTGTGGAAGCTGATCGAGGGCGGGGTGCCCGGCGACGGGCTGCCGTTCGTACCGCCGGGCGCGCCCCGGCCTCTGGAGAACTGATGAGTGACGTCCGATACCCGTTCACCGCGATCGTCGGCATGGCCGACCTGCGGCTCGGGCTGCTGCTCAACGCGGTCTCCCCCGCCGTCGGCGGAGTGCTGGTGCGGGGTGAGAAGGGGACCGCCAAGTCGACCATGGTCCGCGCGCTGGCGGGGCTGCTGCCGTCGATCGCGACCGTCCCCGGCTGCCGGTTCGCCTGCGACCCCGCCTCCGCCGACCCGCAGTGCCCGGACGGGCCGCACACCGTCTCCGCCCGGGACGAGCGGCCCGCGTACCTGGTCGAGCTGCCGGTCGGCGTCTCCGAGGACCGGATCGTCGGCTCGCTGGACCTGGAGCGGGCGCTCGCCGAGGGCGTGAAGGCGTACGAGCCGGGCCTGCTGGCCAAGGCGCACCGGGGCGTGCTCTACATCGACGAGGTCAACCTGCTCCAGGACCACGTGGTGGACCTGCTGCTGGACGCCGCCGCGATGGGCCGCTCGTACGTGGAGCGCGAGGGCGTGTCGGTCCGGCACGCGGCGCGCTTCCTGCTGGTCGGCACGATGAACCCGGAGGAGGGCGAGCTGCGGCCGCAGCTGCTCGACCGGTTCGGGCTGACCGTCGAGATCGCCGCCACCCGGGACCCGGCGGAGCGCGCCGAGGTGGTGCGGCGGCGGCTCGCGTACGACGCGGATCCCGCCGTGTTCGCGGCCCGGTTCGCCGAGGAGGAGCGGGAGCTCGCGACCCGGATCGTCACGGCCAGGGAGTTGCTGCCGCAGGTGGTGCTCACGGATGTGGCGCTGCGTCAGATCACCGCCGTGTGCGCCGCGTTCGAGGTGGACGGGCTGCGCGCGGACATCGTGATGGCCCGGGCGGCGGTCGCGCTGGCGGCCTGGGACGGGCGGACGGAGGTGCTGGAGGAGGACGTCCGCAAGGCCGCCCAGCTGGCCCTGCCGCACCGTCGCCGCCGCAACCCCTTCGACGCGCCCGGCCTGGACGAGGAGCAGCTCGACCGGACCCTGGACGAGCACGCGGAGCCGGACCCGGAGGACGACGGCCCGGGCCCGGACGGCGACGGTCCGGGCCCCGACGGCGGCCCCGACGGCAACGGCCCGGGCGGCGGCGCCCCCGAGCCGGGCAGCGACGCGCCCGACGGCAGCGCCGCCTCGGACGACCCCGCCGTCCCGGAGCAGAGCGGCGGCCCGGCGCGGGCGGCCGCGCCGGTGGCCTCCGCCGGGGAGCCGTACCGGACCAAGCTGTTCAAGGTCCCCGGCACCGGGAAGGGCGCCCAAGGGCGCCGCTCGCCCGCCGAGACCGACGGCGGGCACACCATCCGGTCCCGCCGGCCGCAGGGCCACCTGAGCCGGCTGCACCTGAGCGCGACGCTGCAGGCCGCCGCCCCGCACCAGGTGGCCCGGGGCCGGGACTCGCGGGCGCTGGTGCTGCGCCGGGACGACTTCCGGGAGCAGGTGCGGCAGGGCCGGGAGTCCAACCTGGTGCTGTTCCTGGTGGACGCCTCGGGGTCGATGGCGGCCCGGCAGCGGATGACGGCCGTCAAGGGCGCGGTGATGTCGCTGCTGATGGACGCGTACCAGCGCCGCGACAAGATCGGCATGATCACCTTCCGGGGCTCCGGCGCCGAGCTGGCGCTGCCGCCGACCTCCTCGGTCGAGGTCGGCGCGGCCCGGCTGGAGCAGCTGCCGACCGGCGGCCGGACCCCGCTCGCGGCCGGGCTGCTGCGCGCGCACGAGGTGCTGCGGGTGGAGCGGATGCGCGACCCGCACCGCCGTCCGCTGCTGGTCGTCGTCACCGACGGACGGGCCACCGGCGGGCGGGACGCGCTGGAGCGGGCCGGGCAGGCCGCCGGGCTGCTGGCCTCGCAGGGGCTGGCGAGCGTGGTGCTGGACTGCGAGGCCGGCCCGGTGCGGCTCGGCCTGGCCCGCACGCTGGCCGGTCAACTCGGCGGCTCCGCCGTCACCTTGGACGAGCTGCGGGCCGAAGGCGTCGCCGCCCTGGTGCACGCGCACCGAAACGTCAGCACCACCAACCGAAAGGCTGCCTGAGCCATGCCGAAGGGTATCCCCGAGACCGTCCCCGACGACGGCCTGACCACCCGCCAGCGCCGTACGCTGCCGATCACCGCCGTGCACACCGGCCCCGGCAAGGGCAAGTCCACCGCCGCCTTCGGGATGGCGCTGCGGGCCTGGAACCAGGGCTGGCCGGTCGGGGTGTTCCAGTTCGTGAAGTCCGCCAAGTGGAAGGTCGGCGAGGAGAACGCGCTGCGCGTCCTCGGCGCGTCCGGCGAGGGCGGCACGGTGGCCTGGCACAAGATGGGCGAGGGCTGGTCCTGGGTGCAGCGCTCCACCGAGGCGGAGGTCTCCAGCGAGGAGGCCGCCAAGGAGGGCTGGGAGCAGGTCAAGCGCGACCTGGCGGCCGAGACCTACCGCTTCTACGTGCTGGACGAGTTCACCTACCCCATGCACTGGGGCTGGGTCGACGTGGACGAGGTGGTGGCCGTGCTGAAGGACCGCCCCGGCAGCCAGCACGTGGTGATCACCGGCCGGTACGCCAAGGAGCCGCTCACCGAACTCGCCGACCTGGTCACCGAGATGACCAAGGTGAAGCACCCCATGGACGCGGGCCGCAAGGGCCAGCGCGGTATCGAGTGGTAGAGCGCAGCTGATCCCGTTGAACCAGTCGAACATCCCCCGTCTCGTCGTCGCCGCGCCCTCCTCGGGCGCGGGCAAGACCACCGTCGCCACCGGACTGATGGCCGCCCTCACCGCCCGGGGCCTGGCCGTCTCGCCGCACAAGGTCGGCCCGGACTACATCGACCCCGGCTACCACGGCCTGGCCGCCGAACGTCCCGGGCGGAACCTGGACGCCTTCATGTGCGGCCCGGAGCGGATCGCACCGCTGTTCCTGCACGGCGCGGCCGGGGCCGATGTCGCGGTGGTCGAGGGCGTGATGGGGCTGTTCGACGGCGCCGCCGGGCGGGGTGAGCTGTCCTCGACCGCGCACGTCGCCAAGCTGCTGCGGGCACCCGTGGTGCTGGTGGTAGACGCCTCCTCGCAGTCCCGGTCGGTGGCGGCGCTGGTGCACGGCTTCGCCTCCTGGGACCCGGAGGTGCGGCTCGCCGGGGTGATCCTCAACCGGGTCGCCTCGGACCGGCACGAGGAGCTGCTGCGGGAGGCGCTGGAGGAGGGCTCGGGCGTGCCCGTGCTCGGCTCGGTGCGGCGGACGGCCTCCGTCGCCACGCCGTCCCGGCACCTCGGCCTGATCCCGGCCGTCGAGCGCTCGGCGGACGCCCTGCGGGCCGTCCGGGACATGGGCGAACTGGTCGGCGCCTCGGTCGACCTGGACGCCGTGCTCGCGCTCGCCCGCAGTGCGCCGCCGCTCTCCGGCCCGGCCTGGTCGGCCGCCGAGGAGGTCACCCCGGTGGCCGGGCGGCCCCGGATCGCGCTCGCCTCGGGGGCGGCGTTCTCGTTCTCGTACGCGGAGAACGCCGAACTGCTGGCCGCGGCGGGCGCGGAGGTCGTCCCGTTCGACCCGCTGCACGACGCGGCACTGCCCGAGGGCGCGGCGGGCCTGGTGATCGGGGGCGGGTTCCCCGAGATGTACGTCTCCGAGCTCAGCGCCAACACCGGCCTGCGCGCCTCGATCGCCGAACTCGCCGCCTCGGGCGCGCCGGTGAGCGCCGAGTGCGCCGGGTTGCTCTACCTGGGACGGGAGTTGGACGGCGCGCCGATGTGCGGCGTGCTCGACACCACCGCCCGGATGACCGAACGCCTCACCCTCGGCTACCGCGAGGCCGTCGCCCTCGGCGACAGCGTGCTCGCCCCGGCCGGCACCCGGGTCCGGGGCCACGAGTTCCACCGCACGGTCTGCGAACCCGGCGCCGGCGAGCAGCCCGCCTGGGCCTGGCGCGGGCCCGCCGGACCCCGGACGGAGGGCTTCGCGGGCGGTTCCGTGCACGCCTCGTACCTGCACCTGCACTGGGCGGGGGCACCACAGTTGGCGCAGCGGCTGGTCGGCGCGGCGGCGGAGCACCGCGTCCGTAGACTGCTCCCATGATCACGCCGCCGAAGCTCCACACGTACACCGCCCAGGTCGTCTGGACCGGTAACACCGGGACCGGGACGAGCAGTTACCGCGCGTACGAGCGTGCCAACGAGGTGTCGGCGGACGGGCGTCCGACGATCCCGGGCAGTTCGGACCCGGCGTTCCGGGGTGACCCGGCACGGTGGAACCCGGAGCAGTTGCTGCTCGCCTCGATCGCGCAGTGCCACCTGCTCTGGTACCTGCACTTCTGCTCGGTCAACGGCGTCGTCGTCACCTCGTACACCGACGAGCCGGTCGCCACCATGGCGGAGACCGCCGAGGGCGGGCACTTCACCGAGGCCGTGCTGCGGCCCCGGATCGAGGTCGCCGAGGCGTCGATGACGGAGCTCGCCCTCGCCCTGCACACCGACGCCCACAAGTCCTGCTTCATCGCCAACTCGGTGAACTTCCCGGTCCGGCACGAGCCGGTGGTCACCGTGCGGAGCGCCGGGCTCAGCTGATCTCGTCGACGACCTCGACGCCCCTGATGTTCCGTTCGATCTCCTCGGTGGGCAGCGCCACCCGCATGGCCCAGTAGTAGACCGCCAGGGAGAACACCACGATCACCGCGATGTCCCACCAGAGCGGCAGGTTCTTCTGGGCTCCTACGCCGAACTGGCCCTGCCAGGAGAGCACGCCCAGCCCGATCAGGTAGACCGGCAGCCACTGGCCCGCCGCGAAGTCCATCCGCGGGGCGACCGGCAGCCGCTTGGCCTTCGCGTAGGCCGCGTAGGAGCCCAGCAGCAGGTAGCCGAGCAGGATCGAGGCGCCGAGCCGCCAGAGGGTGTCCCAGCCCGCCCAGTAGATGACCAGGCTCGCCACGGCGAAGGACAGCGGCGAGATCACCGACCCTCCGGGCAGGTGGTAGGACCGCTCCAGCCCCGGCAGGCGCTTGCGCAGCACACCGAACGACAGCGGGGCGCCCGCGTACATCAGCACCACCGCCGAGGTGATGAAGCTGACCAGCTTCTGCCAGCTGGGGAAGGGCAGGAAGCAGAGCAGGCCGGCCACGAAGGCGACGGCCAGGCCGACCCAGGGGACGGCCCGGCGGTCGGTGGCCTGCATCGCCTGCGGGGCGTAGCCGTTGCGGCTCAGCCCGTAGGTGATGCGGGAGCTGGAGGTGATGTAGATCAGGCCGGTGCCGCCGGGCGAGATGATCGCGTCGATGTAGAGGATGGTGGCCAGCCAGCTGAGCCCGATGACGGTCGCCAGACCGGCGAACGGGCCGCTGATCCCGGCGTAGGTCAGCTTGTCCCAGCCGCCGGCGAAGGAGGAGGCGGGCAGCGCCCCGATGAAGACCACCTGGAGCAGGATGTACACCAGGCTGCCGATCAGCACCGAGCCGAGCACCGCGCGCGGGATGTCGCGCCGGGGGTTCATGCTCTCCCCCGCCCACTGGATGGCCTGCTCGAAGCCGAGCAGCGCGAAGATGACCCCGCTGGTGCTGATCGCCGACAGCACGCCCCGGGCGCCGAACGGCGCGAAGCCGTGCGAGGTGAAGTTGCCGCCGTGGAACTCGTGCACCGCGAACACGAAGATGGTGAGCAGCGGAACGGCGACCTTCCACCAGGTGGCCGCGCTGTTGGTGTGGGACAGCCATTTGACGCCGAGGAAGTTGATCGCGACGAAGAGCGCGAGCAGGACGACCGCCACCGCGTAGCCCGAGCCGGTCAGGGTCTGGTCCTTCGGATTCTGGAGGCCGTCGGCCCAGGACCAGTGCCGGGCGTAGCCGATCATCGCCTGCACCTCGATCGGCGCGATGGTCGACGCCTGGAGCCAGGAGAACCAGCCGAAGGACATGCCCGCGAACCCGCCGAAGGCGTAGTGCGGGTACCGCGCGGTGCCGCCCGCCACCGGGAACAGCCCGCCGAGTTCGGCGTGGACCAGGGCGAGCAGCACGATGGCCACCGTGCCGATCCCCCAGGAGAGCAGCGCGGCCGGCCCGGCGACCCGGACGGCCTTCTCCGCGCCGAACAGCCAGCCCGATCCGATGATCGCGCCGACCGAGGCCCAGAGCAGCCCGATCATCCCGACTTCGCGGCGCAGGGCGTGTTTGGGTGACGAGGAGGAGAGCTGGCCAGTCGGTGCCATGGTGCGGCCTCTCGGAGAGCGGTAGCTCCGTCCGACAGTGCCGCAGTGCCTCTGCGGGGTGGCGGCTACACGCCGACAGGGCCACCCGTACGGCCCAGCCGGAGGCCGCCCCGCACGGCCGCGCGGGGCCGTCAGCCGACGTACGCGGGGGCGACCGCCGCGGCGGCCGCCTTGCGGGCCGCGCCGGAGCCGTCCGCCGGGACGGTCCACAGGTCGGCGCCGAAGTCGCCGGGGAGGGCGTAGAGCAGCGTGGAGTCGTCCGCCCAGAGCGCCTGGTCGTCGATGTTGCGCTGCTCGGCGGTGGCGGTCTCGGTCATCGTGCGCAGGTCCAGGACGTACAGCCGCCAGGGGGAGCCGTCGGGGGCGCCCGGGATGCGCTTCTTGTAGGCGATCCGGGTGCCGTCCGGGGAGAGCGAGGGGCACTCGACGTTCTGGTGCAGGGTGGTCAGGGTGCGGGCGGTGACGTCGCCCTGGACGAGGTAGGTGTGCCCGCCGGTGGCCAGGGTGGCGTAGAAGCGGTTGTCGTCGGCGAAGGTGACGCCCCAGATGTTGGTGTCGTGCGCCTGGTACGGGTGGCCGTCCTTGGTGATGGCGTACGTCTCCAGGTTGTCGTCGAGCTTCCAGGTGCGGGTGTCGACGATGGCCGTCCGGGTGGAGAAGTCGGTGCCGCCGTAGGAGTCGCCGCTGACGAAGACCGTCCAGGCGGCCAGGTGGCCGGAGGGCGAGACCCGGGCGCGGGTGGGGATGCCGGCCGCCGGGAAGCTGCGCAGTTCGTGCAGCCCGGCGTCCAGGACGACGGCGCGGTAGGTGTCGTCGAGGGCGCCGTGCACCGCCTGGAGACAGATGCCGGTGCCCGCGGCGGCGTGGAAGCGCAGGCACTTGACGCCGGAGGCGGTACGCGGCGCGTCGGACCGGTCGGCCGGGACGGTGGCGAGTTCGTCCCGGTGCGGCCCCCAGGCCATGTTGCGGAAGACCAACTGCCGTGCGCCGGAGGCCTGGAGGGTGACCTTGCCCGCGTGGACGGCCGGGCCGCCGGGCTGCTCCCGGTCGCGCTTGCCGGACCGGTCGGCGGCGTACAGCACCGCGCCGGTGCCGATGCCGCCGAGCAGCACGACGGCGACCAGCAGGATCAGCAGACGGGCGGTTCGGCTCATGCGGGGACCTCACGGAGGGTACGGAGCAGCACGGTGACCACGGCCGCGCTGAGCGCCAGGCCGACGGCGGTGGTGGCGAGGGCGGTGTGGCCGCCCCAGGCGCTCCAGGCGGCGCCGAAGGCGAGCGAGCAGACGAAGCGGGCCAGCGCCTGGCCGGTGCCGACCAGCGCGAGCCCGGCGCCGACCTGCGCGGCCGGGGTGACGTCGGCCGCCGCCGCCGCGAGGACGCCGTCGGTGGCGGCGTAGAACGTGCCGTGCAGCAGCAGGACGGCCACCGCGACGCCGGACGCCGACACCGTGAGCACCAGGGCGTACGCGAGCAGCAGCACCCCGTGCCCGAGCAGGAAGAGCGTGCGCCGCCCGATCCGGTCGGCGAGGGCGCCGAGCGGGACGGCGAGCAGCAGGAAGGAGGCGGCGGTGCCGAGCGGGAGCAGCGGGAACAGCGTGGCGGGGAGAGCCAGTTGGCGCTGGAGCAGCAGGTAGAGGAAGGAGTCGCTGACGGTGGTGAGGCCGAGCAGCACGGCGCACAGCGTGAGCCTGCGCAGCGCCGGGAGCCGCAGCAGCGTCAGCGAGTCGCGCAGCGCGGGCCTCGGCGCGCCGGGGGCCTGGCCGGCCCGGCGGGCGGGTACGAAGAGCAGCAGGACCAGCACGCCGAGCACCGCGACGCACCCGCTGACGGCGAACACCGCGTCGTAGCCGTCCACGGTGGCGCGCAGGACGCCGAAGGCGACCAGCGGGCCGAGCAGCGCGCCGGTGGTGTCCATCGCCCGGTGCACACCGAACGCCCGTCCCCGGTGCTCGGGCCGGGTGGCGAGCGAGATCATCGCGTCCCGGGGCGCCGTGCGCAGGCCCTTGCCGGTGCGGTCGACGGCGAGTACGGCGCCGATCAGCGGCACGGTGTGCACCAGCAGCAACAGCGGCTTGCAGAGCGCGGACAGCCCGTAGCCGACGGCGGCCACCGCCTTGTGGCTGCGCCCGCCCCGGTCGGCGAGGTGCCCGCCGATCAGCCGGACGAGGGCGCCGACGCCGTTGTTGATGCCGTCCAGTACACCGAAGCCGAGCGGGGAGAGGCCGAGGCCGGCCACCACGTACAGCGGCAGCACGGCGGTGACCATCTCGGAGGAGATGTCGGTGATCAGGCTGACCGCGCCCAGTGCGAGGACGGTGCCGGGCACGGCGGCGCCGAGACCCCCCGGCGTGCGGGGGGTCTCGGCGGCGCTGCGGGAGTCCGCGAGGTACACGGGCGTCAGTTCCAGACGCCGGTGATGTCGGTGGCGGAGGCGGCGTTGCCCGCGTGGGTGCCCAGCCCGGCCAGGTCCTCCAGGGTGCGCAGCACGTCGTAGTGGGTGTAGGTGGTGTCCGAGCTGCTGCCGGCCTTGACCGGCTGGCCGTACAGCACGGTCGGGATGCGGTTGCCGGAGAGCTTGTTGTCCTCGTCGAAGGTGACGACCAGCAGGCTGTTGTGGGTCTGCGCCCAGTCCGCGTAGGCGCCGAGGTTGTCCCGCAGCCAGTTGTCGCCGGTGGCGACGGAGCAGTTGTGCATGTCGCTGCAGAGGTTCGGGGTGACGAAGGAGACCTTCGGCAGCGTGCTGAAGTCGCTCGGGAACTGGTCGAAGGTGTCGGCGCTGTCGGTCGGCACGTTGCCGAAGCCGAACCACGGGTTGTGCTTCTGCGCGTAGTCGCCGCTGCTGCACGAGGTGTCGCCCTGGGCGGGGAGGCTCTCGTTGTAGCTGGCCCAGGTCTGGCCGGCGTCGAGCAGCTCGGAGGCGAGGTTGGGCGCCTGGAGCGCGCCGGGGTCGACGCAGCTGTCGTCGGTGACACCCTGGGTGGAGCCGGAGAACAGCGCGTAGTAGTTCGGCTGGCTGGGGTGCGTGATCCCGTACGACGCGGTGAGGCTCGCGCCGCCGCTCGCCAGCGAGTTGAGGTACGGCGCGCCGGAGTTGCCGATCACCTGGGAGTAGGCGTGGTTCTCCATCACCACGACCACCACGTGGTCGGGGGCGGGCAGCGCGCTGTCGGCGTGCGCGGCGGTGCCGGTGGCGGCCCACAGGGCGAGCGAGCCGGCGGTCAGGCCGAGGGCCGAGGCCAGGGCGGTCAGGGTGCGGCGGGCGGGTACCTGGCGGGGCGGCATGGCGGGTCCTCCGGTGGGGTCGGCTGTCCTGGCCGCGCGCATGACGCGGCACGGGCGCGGCCAGACTAGGCGGGCACGGATGACATGTACGGCGCACAAAAGATGAAGAGCGGACGAACGATGCGGGTGGCCGGGTCGGCGCCCGGCCACCCGCGCCGGCCCGGCGTCAGTTCCAGATGCCGGTGACGTCCGTGGCGGAGGCGGCGTTGCCCGCGTGGGTGCTCAGACCCGCCAGGTCCTCCAGGGTGCGCAGCACGTTGTAGTGGTTGTAGGTGGCGGCGGAGCTGCTGCCCGGCGTCACGTGCTGGCCGTAGAGCAGGGTCGGGATCCGGTTGCCGGAGAGGCTGTTGTCCTCGTCGAAGGTGACGACCAGCAGGCTGTTGTGGGTCTGCGCCCAGGTGGCGTACGCGCCGAGGTTGTTCTTGATCCAGGTGTCACCGGTGGCGACCGAGCAGTCGTGCATGTCGCTGCACAGGTTCGGGGTGACGAAGGAGACCTTCGGCAGCGTGGTGTAGTCGGCCGGGAACTGCGCGAAGGTGTACGCGGTGGAGGTCGGCACGTTGCCGAAGCCGAACCACGGGTTGTGCTTCTGCGCGTACTTGCCGCTGCTGCAGACCGTCGAGCCCTGGCTCGGCAGGGTCTCGTTGTAGCTGGCCCAGCTCTTGCCGGCGGCGATCAGCTCGGAGCCGAGGTTGGGCGCGGTCATCGAACCGACACCGACACAGCTGTCGTCGGTGCGGCCCTGGGTGGAGCCGGAGAACAGCGCGTAGTAGTTCGGCTCGCTGGGGTGCGTGATCCCGTACGACGCGGTGAGGTTGGCGCCACCGGCCTTCAGGGTGTTGTTCAGGTACGGCGCGCTGGAGCTGCCGATGACCTGGGAGTACGCGTGGTTCTCCATCACCACGACGACCACGTGGTCCGGGGTGGGCAGAGCCGTGACGGCCTGGGCGGTGGAGCCGGTGACGGCCCAGATCCCCAGCGAGGCGGCCGCGAGGCCGAGTGAGGCGGCGACGGCGGCGAGCTTGCGGCGCGGACGGCGGACGGACTGCGGCATGACGTTCCTCCGGGCGGACGGCGAAGGGTGCGTTGGCAGAGCGCCGACAACGCTAGGAGTGCGCCGGTGGACGCGGCTGCCCGGTCCGGATGAAGAACCGGCGAACGCTGCCCGCCTATCCGGCAGTGTCCCGCACCGGGCCCGGGGTGTCCCGTCGGCCCGGCCGGCCGCCCCGGGCAGCCCGCCCCGGACGTGATTGACCTGGTCATCGGGCCCGTGGTGGGATTCCGGGGATCCGGTCCGCGCGAGAGGGGTGCCCGATGGGGCAGGTGGTGGTCGGCGTCGGCGCGGGCCGGGGGGTACCGGCCCGCGAGGTGCTCGGGCTGGTCGACGCCGTGCTCGCGGCGGCCGGGGCCTCCCGCCCGGACGTCGCCCGGCTCGCCACCCTGGACACCAAGTCCGAGGAGCCCGCCCTGCGCACGGTGGCCCGGCTGCTCGGCGTGGAGCTGGTCGGCTACCCGGCGGCCGCACTGGCCGCCGTCCCCGTGCCGCACCCCTCGCCGGCCGTGCTGGCCGCCGTCAGGACGCCGAGCGTCGCCGAGGCCGCCGCGCTGCTGGGCGCCGGCGACGGCGGACGGCTGGTCGTCCGCAAGCACAAGTCCGCCCGGGCCACCGCCGCGATCGCCCGTACCGCCCCACCCTGGAGTGCACCCGTGACCACCGAACCCGACCTGCGCCACCACGGCGACGCCGAAGTACGCGACGGCGGCGAGCTGGTGGACCTGGCGGTGAACGTCCGCACGGGTACGCCGCCCGGCTGGCTGCGCGAACACCTCGCCGCGACCCTCACCGGCCTCGCCGCGTACCCCGAGGGCTCCGCCGCGCGGGCCGCCGTCGCCGCCCGGCACCGGCGGCCGGTGGACGAGGTGCTGCTCACCTCGGGCGCCGCGGAGGCGTTCGTCCTGCTGGCCCGGATCCTGCGGCCCCGGTACGCGGCCGTCGTGCACCCCCAGTTCACCGAGCCCGAGGCCGCGCTGCGGGACGCCGGGCACACCGTCCACCGGGTGCTGCTCGCGCCCGAGGACGGCTTCCGGCTCACCCCGGGGGTGGTCCCGGAGGAGGCCGACCTGGTGGTGATCGGCAACCCCACCAACCCGACCTCCGTCGTCCACCCCGCCGCCGAACTCGCCGGGTTGGCCCGGCCCGGCCGGACCCTGGTGATCGACGAGGCGTTCATGGACACCCTGCCCGGCGAGACCGAGTCGCTGGCCGCCGTCCGCGGACTCCCGGGCCGGGTCGTGGTGTTGCGCAGCCTCACCAAGACCTGGGGCCTGGCCGGGCTGCGGATCGGCTACGTCCTCGCCCCCGCCGGCCTGATCGCCGAGCTGGCCACCGCCCAGCCGCTCTGGCCGGTCTCCACCCCCGCACTGGCCGCCGCCGAGATCTGCAGCGCACCCGCCGCGCTCGACGAGGCCGAGCGGGCGGCCCGGACGACCGTCGCGCAACGCGACCACCTGCTCAAGGGGTTGGCGGCCCTCCCGGCGGTACGCGTGCACGGCGAGCCGGCCGCCTCCTTCGTCCTGGTCGAGCTGGCGGGCGCGGCCGGGGTCCGCGAGCGGCTGCGCGCGGCCGGGTTCGCCGTCCGGCGCGGGGACACCTTCCCCGGGCTCGGGCCCGACTGGCTGCGGATCGCCGTCCGGGACGAGCGGACCACCGACGCCTTCCTGGCCGCGCTGGCGGACGCGCTGGCGGACGTACTGGCGGGGCCGCCGGTCGAGCTGCCGGCGGAGCTGCCGGTCGAGCCACCGATCGGGCTGCCGGCCGGGCTCCCGGTGCCGGGCGTCACACCGTCCTGACCACGTCCCCCAGACTGATCCGCCCGGGCCGCAGGACCTGCGCGTAGACGCCCGCGCAGGCCAGCGGGCCGATGCCGGGCAGCGGCTCGATCCGGTTGAACCGGTCCGGCAGGCTGTAGGCGTAGGTGTCCGGCGGGAAGACGCCGTGCGCGAGGGTCGGCATCGCGCAGCGCGGCGTGGGTATCAGCACCCGGATCCGCAGGTCGGCGCCGATCGCCAACTCGCGGTCCACCCAGTCGTTCTCCGCGAACGGCGGCCCGTCCGAACGGATCACCAGGTTGGGGCGGTACCGGGCGGCCCCCAGCACCCCGCGCGGGCTGTGCACGGCCATCCCGTCCAGGGTCGCGGTGGTCAGCAGGTGCAGCGGGGCGTGGTCGAAGAACGTCCCGGCGGGTGCGGCCCGGCCGAACTCCACCACCGCGTTGGGGACTTCCACCTCGACGCCGTGCCGGAGCACCTCCTCCGGTATGGAGCGCTGGAGCGTCGCGCCGTCCGGGCGGGTGTCGATCAGCGCCACCTCGCGGCCCAGCAGCCCGGAGAGGACGCCGTCCACCCCGGGTTCGTCGCTCCAGAGCAACGTGCCGGTGGGCTGGGTGATCCGGATGCCCCGCTCGGTGAATGCCGCCGACAATGTCAGGAGCCGCCGCCACAGGTACGGGTTCTTCGCGCTGGCGACGTGGCCGGTCTCCAGGTCGAGCAGTGCCGCGCTGCGGTCACCGGTGAGCCCGCGCTCGGTGACCTCGCTCGACACGATCTCCTCCCCCAGTAGGGATTTCACCGGATGGCGCCGCAGTGCCTGGATCTTTCCCAGGATCATGGCGCCACCCGGCCGGGGTGGTGTGCTGCCGGTCGGGTCTGCTGTGGCATCGCCGTTCTCCTCGCCTCGGTGGCCGGATTGTCCGCGATGCACCCCGGCTCGCGCCACCCCGATAACAGGAGTCCCACCCGTCTTTCGGAGATTCGTGGGTGTCCGGCACCCGCCACCGGCCCGCGCGACCGGGTCGGCCCCCGGCCGACCCACGGCCGGCCCACGGCCGGTCCACGGTCTCAGCGCCGCCAGGCCCGTGCCGCGGCGATCCGGCGGACGGCACTGGGATGGGTGGCGAAGAGCAGCTCCAGCGGCCGGGGCGGGTCCACGTCCGAGACGTTGGCGACCGCCAGCCGGCGCTGCATCGCGATGAACCCGGCCGGGTCGCCGGTGAGTTCGAGGGCGTGCCGGTCGGCCCGGGTCTCGATCCGGCGGCTCGCCGCGCACTGCGGCGGCCCGGCCAGCGCGCCCAGCACGGCCGCACAGGCGGCCAGCAGCGGCAGCGAACGCGGGTCCGCGACGCCCGGCACCCCGGCCGCCGAGAGCAGCACCTGCCGGCCCGTCAGCAGGCTCAGCAGGCAGACCGCGAACGCCGCGCCCAGCGCGCCGAGCAGCGTGCCGGTGAGCACGTCCCGGTGCTTGACGTGGCCGAGCTCGTGGGCCACCACCAACTCCACCTCGCGCGGCTCGGCGGTGCCCAGCAGGGTGTCGTAGGCGACGATCCGGCGGGTCGCGCCGAAACCGGAGACGTACGCGTTGAGCGCCGTGGTGCGGCGCGAGGCGTCGGCGACCAGGACGTCCTTCACCCGGATCGCGTCGCGTTCGGCGAGGGCGAGCAGGGCGGTGCGCAGCGGGCCCGGCTCCATCGGGGTGAAGCGGTTGAACACCGGCTCCACCAGCAGCGGGTAGAGGAAGGAGAGCGCGACGACCAGCAGCGCGGCCGCCCCGGCGGCGGGCAGCCACCAGTGCTGCGGGGACCACGCGGTGAGCGCGTACAGCCCGTAGACGGCGGCGAGGGCGAGCGGCAGCGTCAGTGCGAGGCCGCGCAGGACGTCCAGCGCCCAGCCCCGCCAGCCCTGGGTGACCAGGCCGTACCGCGTCCGGACCGCCCGGACCCGGGCCGAGAAGGGCAGCCCGGCCGCCTGGCCGAGCAGGACCAGCACCGCCGCCCCGCCCAGCACTTCGGCCGTCCGCGAGCCGCCGAACAGCCCGCCCACCGCCGCCACCAGCCCGGCCCCGGCCGGGGTGAACCCGAGCACCAGGGAGAGCAGCAGCCCGGCCGCCTGCCCGCCGAGCGCCCACGGCACCTGCGCGCGGCGCAGCGCCCGGCCCCTGGCGACCTGCTCGGGGGTGAAGTCGGGGCCGAAGTCGTCCATGCCCCACAGTCTTCCGTACGCGCGAACACACGAACACACGGACGCGGAAACGCCCGCCGGTCCTGGGCAGGACCGGCGGGCGTTCGGCTACGGCTGGGGGCGGATCAGACCTGGCCGGCCTTCTCCAGGGCGGAGCAGCAGGTGTTGACCATCAGGCGGGTGACGACGTAGGGGTCGACGTTCGCGTTCGGACGACGGTCCTCGATGTAACCCTTCTGCTCGACCTCGACCTGCCACGGGATACGGACCGAGGCGCCACGGTCGGAGACGCCGTAGGAGTAGACGTTCCAGGGGGCGGTCTCGTGCTTGCCGGTCAGGCGGGCCTCGATGTCGTCGCCGTACTGGGTGACGTGCTCCAGGACGATCTCCTGGGTGGCGCCGAGCGACTCGCAGGCGGTGATGATGGCGTCGTAGCCCTCACGCATGGCCTTGGTGGAGAAGTTGGTGTGCGCGCCGGCACCGTTCCAGTCGCCGCGGACGGGCTTGGCGTCGAGGGTGGCGTCGATGCCGAACTCCTCGGCGGTGCGGTAGAGCAGGTAGCGGGCGACCCACATGTGGTCGGAGACGGTCAGCGCGTCGACCGGGCCGATCTGGAACTCCCACTGGCCGGGCATGACCTCGGCGTTGATGCCGCAGATCGCCAGGCCCGCGGCGAGGCAGCGGTCGAGGTGCAGCTCGACGATCTCGCGGCCGAAGACCTCGTCGGCGCCGATGCCGCAGTAGTAGCCGCCCTGCGGGGCCGGGAAGCCGCCCTCGGGGAAGCCGAGCGGGCGGGAGCCCTTGAAGAAGGTGTACTCCTGCTCGATGCCGAAGATCCCCTCCTGGGCGGCGAACTGCTCGGCGATCGGGCGCAGCTTGGCACGGGTGTTGGAGACGTGCGGGGTGCCGTCGGTCTCGAAGACCTCGCACAGGACGAGGATGTTGTCGCCGCCGCGGATCGGGTCCGGGAAGGACGCGACCGGCTCAAGCACGCGGTCCGAGGCGTGACCCTCGGCCTGGTTGGTGGAGGAGCCGTCAAAGCCCCAGGTCGGCAGCTTGTCAGCGTTGGCCAGGATCCGAGTCTTGGAGCGGAGCTTGGCGGTCGGCTGCGTGCCGTCGATCCAGATGTACTCGGCCTTGATTGCCACGGCTTACCTCGCAACTTGAGTGGTGGGTGCCCGCGTAGCGTCGCAAGCCGCCGTTTCCCGGTTGTTCCTCCTATGTGACGCCCGTGTAAACCAACCGTCCGCAGTGGCACGCTCACGCTGCGAGAGTGCCACTCGGGGGCGCGCGGGCGACACCCCGCGCCTTGCCCGCTGCGGGCCGGACGAGGGCGGAGCCGTCGGCTCAGCGCCGGTGGGCGCGGCGGCGGCGGGTCACCCGGAGGGCGGCGGCGCCCACGGCCAGCAGCACCCCCGAGCCCGCCAGCAGCGTTCCCGTACCGCTGCTGCCGGTGAAGGCGAGGCTCCGGGCGTCGGCGGCGGGGAGGGCACGGCCCGCCTGGACGGAGGCGGGGGCGGGGAGCCCCGACGGCCCGGCGGACGGCTGGACCGCCGGCGCGGTGGACGGCGCGGCGCTCCCGGCGGTCGGCTTCTCACAGCTCACGGACGCGACGGTGATCCGGCCGGTGACCTTGGCGACGTTCAGGTTGAGCGGGTTGAGCGCCACCTGCACCTCCAGCGCGGAGGCGGCCGCCGTCGTGGACGTGGTGGTGTGCCGGGAGAACTGGAGGTCCACGCTGCCGATCCCCGGGACGTCCACATGGGTGGGCCCGTACAGGCCCGGTTTCACGGACCTGCCGAGCACCGTGACCCGGGCGAGCGCACCAACCTGGGCCGTGGGCGGCCCGTCGACCGGGCAGGTCACCGAGGCGCTCAAGGCGTCCAGTCCGAGCAGGGCGGTGAGCGGCAGGCCGGGCGCGTGCACAGCGGCGCCGACCAGCGTGACGGAGGCGGCGGTGCCGTGCGCGTCGGCGCGGGTGACGGACTTGCCGGCCTCGGCGTCGACGAGGGTCACCGGGCGCTCCCGGTCGACGCCGTCCACCTTGGCCGTGAGCAGTGTGCCGGCGCTCTGCGCCGGGGTCTCGACCTTGTTCAGCGCTATGTCGACAGGGACGTCGGCGGCCTTGTCCAGCAGGCTGACGTCCAGCCGGAGCTCGGCGGTGACGGCACTGGCCCTCCCCGGCGAGGCCGGTACGGCCGTGGACAGGGCCGCGGGTACGGCCGCGGGTACGGCCGACGGAACGGGCGCGGCCGTGTCGGCCCGGGCGGCCGGGAGCGGCAGACCGACGGCCAGGGCGACGACCGCCACGGCGGCAGCGGCGGTGGTACGCGAAACGGACAAGACGGGACCCTTACCTGTGGCGGGTTGGCAGAGCGCGCCACCTCGGTGACCCCGTGCGCGGGCTTACGCCACGCCGCCCCGGGGAAGGAGCCTGCGCTCTCGACTGCCGCCAGTCTCATCGAACAGCCCGTCACACGAGTCGCACCATGGGTCACTTCACCCGTTGGGGTGAACCGCCCGGACGGATCGCGTGCAGCACCCGAGCCGCCCGGGATACTCCGCCGGGGCGGGAGCGCCCCCCGTGACCGCTCCCACCCCGACGGACCGCCCAGGCGCCGGCGCACCTGGGTCGAGGGTCAGATCGTCGGGCCGTCCGCCCGGCCCTGGCAAGGTGTCCGGACGACCCCGGACAACCCCGGACACCCGGCGGCACACCCGCCCTGCACCGAGCGCCGAGCGCCGGCCCGCCAGCTGCACGCCCTGCCCGGCCGGCGGCCCGTTCGCGCGGCCGAACGAGCGGGAGCCCACGATCGCGGCCAAGGCGTGACGGTGCGCATCCCCATCGACGCCATCCACTGGATGACCGGGTTCGCCGGTCCGTCAACTGACGATCCATCAAAGCCACTATGAAAGAAGGCAGTACGTGCATTAATCTGAGCTGACGCACTGCTCGGCACTGCGACACAGGGGAAGTGACCGTGGACGGGTTGTGGACGCTCTACGGCATGGTGGTCCTCGGTGGGATCACCGTTCCGTCGGGCTTGGCGCAGGCAGAGCGGCACATCAGCGCCGAACGGGTCCGCGCGGCACTCGGCGGGACGGACCGGACCCCGGCGCTGCGGGGCATGCTCGCCGGCGGGCCGGGCCGCGTGGTGGACGCCCTGGCCACCGGCCTCGTCGAGCGGGGCGAGCTGCGGGCCGAGGACGTGCGCCTGCGGCGCCCGTCGGCGAAGGAGGCCGAGGAGGAATCCGCTCGGCGCACTGGGGCTCTCCTGCCTCGCACAGCTGCGGGCCGATCTGCCGCCCGACGCCGCCCAGGCCCGCCGAGTCACCCTGGGCGGCCTTGCGGCGATGACCCGGGCCCGGCTGCGCGGAGCGGTCGCGGGCCCCTGCGCCCGAGGAGAGTGCCCGGCGGTGGCCGCGGGCGCTCCACGAGCAGACCCAGGTCCACCGGATCACGGCCACCCCTGCTGAACCCGGGCAGCGCCGAGGAGGAGCACCTGGAGTGACCTGAGCACGGACACCGCTCCGGTGTCCGCCGACCCGCCTCGCAACGGGGTGGGAAGCCGAACAGGAGGTGGAGAGATGGTGCCGTCGTACTCACCCGACCCGATGCCGGGTGGTCTCAAGGGCGCGCTGGTGGTGGTCTGGATCCAAGCGGCCGGCAACCTCGTTTTCGCCATGGTCATGTTCCACGAGAACCGGAACGACATCGACCACGGCCACACGGACAACAGCAGCCTGCTCGTCACCGGCGCGTGGGTGACGCTGGGTACGGCAGTGCTCCTGGCGGTCTGCGCGCTGGCTACGGCGGCTCGCCAGAACTGGGCGCGGCGCACCCTGATCGGGCTTCAGGTGCTGAACATTCTGGGCGGCGTGTTCCTCGCGCTGGTCGGCGGAGGGGTACCCGTCCTGCTCGGCATGGTGGTCTCGGCAGCGGTCATCGGGGGGACCGGCTCGGCGAAGGCGGCCTCCTGGATCCAGCGCTGACCGGAGTCGTCGGGGCCGATCGCGACGAAGCCGGCACCCGCCGAGAGCAGCGAGGCTGCGGCGGCGGTCCCCGCCATTCGAACTGACAGGGCGTCACTCAAGTCTCGCCATCACTCGCCGCTCGCCGCTCGCCGCTCGCCGCTGGGCCGTTCAGGCGGCTGTCCTTACACTTACTATTCCCCTTCCGCGAGGCTGGCGCTCAGGGATGGAGCTGCACATCGCTCTCGGCCAACGGTCCTTCACGTGAGTGAGCCTGTCGGCTTGTGGTGCGACGACAGGCCCGCCCTCCACAAGGCCCGGATCGAAGGCGGTCTCCCCTTGACCCCTCCAGGAAGGGCCGTACCAGAACCGCATTCGAGAACAGGAGGCAGGATCGAATGACCGGCATCGCAGACGCGTGGGTATACACGAGCGGCGCCGTGGGGTTCAGGCGCGGCACCGAGGTACACGTCACCGACTGGGGCCAGGGGACCATCAAGGCGCTCGATGACCTGATCCGGCCGCCCTGGGCCGACCCTGACTGTGTGTTCTACTGGCAGAACAGCGGCGCCTACGGCGTCATCCAGGGCGACGAGGCCTACATCAGCGACTCGCGCGGCATTCGCAAGATCCACGACCAGTGGCCCAGCCTCCCCAGCGACTGGTAGACGGATCCCGGCCCCGATCGTCCGCAACCGTGACGGAAGGCGAATTCGAGGGTCCGCCGCCACACTTCGGTTGATCGAGCAGGTCTGAGCTTGATTTTTATGCAGTCGTCGTGGCTTTGGCCTTGTGGGCTTCGAGTGTGAGTTCGCGTTTGACGGTCTTGCCGACGTCGTAGCGGGGTGCCGGCA